>NZ_JBHJWQ010000025.1:0-141377 GCF_042266885.1 Streptomyces sp. NPDC056061
GTTTCCGACTCTATCAGACCCTTTTCAGTGTCCGATCCCCGGCCGAAGCGGGGTTGCTTTCCAGTTCCACGCTTTCGCGTTTCCCTTTCCGGCGATTCCAACCCTACCAGATTCTTTTTCCATCCCGTTTCCGGTTCAGAATTCAATTCCGGTCGACCGCTGGAGTGGTCTTTGCCTTTCGGCGGGCCCGACTTTATCAGAGATTCTGAGTCGGAATTTTCCGCCCCGTTCGAGCATGCCCGCGGCGCACGAGTGCGCGCGGTGCTTCCCGGTCAGGCGGAGCCGTAAACGTACTGGAGCGGGGCTCCCGATGCAAATCGGGAGCCCCGCTCCGGAGTTCTGCCCGCGGGTCAGACCTCGACCACGACGGGAAGGATCATCGGCCGGCGGCGGTAGGTGTCGGAGACCCACTTGCCCACCGAGCGTCGGACGAGCTGCTGGAGCTGATGCGGCTCCATGACCCCGTCCTGCGCCGACTTGTTGATCGCGTCCTCGATCTTCGGCAGCACGGCGTCGAAGGCGGCATCGTCGATACCGGATCCCCGGGCCTGGATGTAGGGACCGCCCGTGATCTTGCCGGTCGTGCTGTCGACCACGACGAAGACCGAGATGATGCCCTCGTCGCCCAGGATGCGACGGTCCTTCAGGGACGTCTCGGTGACGTCGCCGACGGAGAGGCCGTCCACGTACACGTACCCCGCCTGGACCTTCCCGACGATCCTGGCCCTGCCGTCGACGAGGTCGACGACCACGCCGTCCTCGGCGATGACGATGTGGTCCTTGGGCACGCCGGTGAGGGCACCGAGTTCGGCGTTGGCCCTCAGGTGGCGCCATTCGCCGTGGACCGGCATCAGGTTCTTCGGCTTGCAGATGTTGTAGAAGTACAGCAGCTCGCCGGCCGAGGCGTGTCCGGAAACGTGGACCTTGGCGTTGCCCTTGTGGACGACGTTGGCGCCCCAGCGGGTGAGACCGTTGATCACGCGGTAGACCGCGTTCTCGTTGCCCGGGATCAGGGACGACGCCAGAATCACGGTGTCGCCCTGCACGATCCGGATCTGGTGATCGCGGTTGGCCATGCGGGACAGCGCTGCCATCGGCTCGCCCTGCGATCCCGTGCAGACCAGCACGACCTCGTCGTCCGGCAGGTCGTCGAGGGTCTTGACGTCGACCACCAGGCCGGCGGGAACCCTCAGATAGCCCAGGTCACGGGCGATGCCCATGTTCCGGACCATGGAACGGCCGACGAAGGCGACCCGTCGCCCGTACTCGTGGGCCGCGTCGAGGATCTGCTGGATGCGGTGCACGTGACTCGCGAAGCTCGCCACGATGATGCGCTTGTGGGCGTTGGCGAAGACCGTGCGCAGGACGTTGGAGATGTCCCGCTCGGGCGGCACGAAGCCGGGGACCTCGGCGTTCGTCGAGTCCGAGAGCAGGAGGTCGATGCCCTCCTCGCTCAGGCGGGCGAACGCGTGCAGGTCGGTGAGCCGGCCGTCCAGCGGAAGCTGGTCCATCTTGAAGTCGCCGGTCGCGACGGCCATGCCCGCAGGGGTGCGGATGGCGACCGCGAGGGCGTCCGGGATGGAGTGGTTGACCGCGATGAACTCGCAGTCGAAGACGCCGATGCGCTCGCGTCGGCCCTCCTCGACCTCAAGGGTGTACGGCCGGATGCGGTGTTCCTGGAGCTTCGCCTCGATCAGCGCGAGGGTCAGCTTGGAGCCGATGAGCGGGATGTCGGGCTTCAGGCGCAGCAGGTACGGGACACCACCGATGTGGTCCTCGTGGCCGTGCGTGAGGACGATGCCCTCGACGTCGTCGAGACGGTCCCGGATCGTGGTGAAGTCCGGCAGGATCAGATCGATGCCGGGCTGCTCCTCCTCCGGGAAGAGCACTCCGCAGTCGACGATGAGCAGGCGGCCGTCGAATTCGAAGACCGTCATGTTGCGGCCGATCTCGCCGAGGCCACCGAGCGGGGTGACGCGGAGGCCGCCCTTGGGGAGCTTCGGCGGAGCGCCGAGTTCAGGATGCGGATGACTCAAAAGACTCTCCTCCACCACACGCGCCACGTACCGCTTGGGCACGTGGCGCGCATGTCAATCGTGCACTTGCTGTTGTCTGTGATGTCGCTCTTGCGATTGTTCTTTTCGTATTCAGTTATGAAGTCTGTGGTTACAGCTGTACCCCACCGGCGGCGAGATCGATCTTGAGCTGCGCCGTTTCCTGTGCGGTGAGCTCCACCAGCGGGAGCCGCAGCGGACCGGCGGGCAGGCCCTGGAGCGCCAGGGCGGCCTTGGTGGTGATCACACCCTGGGTGCGGAACATGCCGGTGAAGACCGGCAGCAGCTTCTGGTGGATCTCCGTGGCCTTCTGCACGTCGCCGCCGAGGTACGCCTCGATGAGGGCGCGCAGCTCGGGGGAGACGACGTGGCCGACGACGGAGACGAAGCCGACGGCGCCGACCGACAGGAGCGGCAGGTTCAGCATGTCGTCGCCGGAGTACCAGGCGAGGTCGGAGCGGGTGATGGCCCAGCTCGCACGCCCGAGGTCGCCCTTGGCGTCCTTGTTGGCGACGATGCGCGGGTGCTCGGCGAGACGTACCAGGGTCTCCGTGTCGATGGGCACACCGCTGCGGCCGGGGATGTCGTAGAGCATCACCGGGAGTCCGGTGGCGTCGGCGACGGCCGTGAAGTGGCGGAAGAGACCCTCCTGCGGCGGCTTGTTGTAGTACGGCGTCACCGCGAGGAGGCCGTGGGCGCCGGAACGCTCGGCCGTCCGGGCGAGCTCGATGCTGTGCCGCGTGTCGTTGGTGCCGATGCCGGCGACGACGTGGGCCCGGTCCCCCACCGCCTCCAGTACCGCCCGGACGAGCTGGTCCTTCTCCGCGTCGCTGGTGGTCGGCGACTCACCGGTGGTGCCGTTGATGATCAGGCCGTCGTTGCCTGCGTCCACCAGGTGGGTGGCGAGCCGCTGGGCACCGTCGAGGTCGAGTGCGCCGTCCGCCGTGAAGGGCGTGACCATAGCGGTGAGGACCCGCCCGAAGGGGGTCTGCGGAGTGGAGATCGGAGCCATGGGTAACACGCTACTCGTTGCTCGATGCCCGAGGACCCCTCGGGGGGACACGCGATAGGAGCCCGGCACTGCCTGCTCGGGGGTTCAAGCAGTGCCGGGTCCGTTTGATCAGCCTAGATGAACTTCACGAAACGCTGCAATACGGACACCGCTTACGGGGCTACGCGTCCGTTTTTGTTGAAGGCTGCATGGGTGAGGGGCATCAGCCGGGCCCAGTGCTCCTCCATCCGCTGGCCCACCATCTCGATCTCCCGCTGCGGGAAGGACGGCACCTTGGCCAGCTCGTGCTGGGTGCGCAGGCCGAGGAAGTGCATCAGCGAGCGGGCGTTGCAGGTGGCGTACATCGAGGAGAACAGCCCGACCGGGAGCACCGCGCGGGCGACCTCGCGGGCCACTCCCGCGGCGAGCATCTCCTGGTACGCCTCGTACGCCTGGCGGTACGAGTCCTCCATCACACGGCCGGTGAGCTCCTGCTGGGCCCGGGTGCCCTCGACGAACTCGTACTTGCCGGGGCGGCCCTGCTGAACGAGCTTGCGGGACTCGTCCGGGACGTAGAAGACCGGTTCGAGCTGACGGTAGCGGCCCGATTCCTCGTTGTACGACCAGCCGACCCGGTGGCGCATGAACTCGCGGAACACGAAGATCGGGGCGCTGATGAAGAAGGTCATCGAGTTGTGCTCGAACGGGCTGCCGTGGCGGTCGCGCATCAGGTAGTTGATGAGCCCCTTGGAACGCTCGGGGTCCTTCGTGACCTCCTCCAGGGACTGCTCCCCGGCCGTGGAGACACGGGCCGCGAACAGGACGTCGGCGTCGCCCGCCGAGTGTTTCACCAGGTCGACGGTGACATCGCTGCGGAAGCTGGGCTTTGCGGGCTCGGGGGTCTCGGTCACCGGCGGGGTCCTTCCAATTGCGTCGCTCGGGCGGCGCCCACTCTACGGGCCGCCGCCGACAACGGGGCAGGAAGGGCCGTGGAGGGATTTCTTCGATGAATTCGGCGATTCGGGGCACCAAACGGGCCATTTGTGCGTCTGTCCTCATAGCAGCACCGGTCCACGAGTTCAAGGAGAGCTTCCTCATGTTCCGCCGGCGTGAATCCGTCCCGTTCTCGTTCGTCGCCGAGTCCGAACGGTTCCGCAGCAACATCACCCCGCCCCCGCGGGAGCAGGCCAGCGTCTCCCAGCTGGCCGCGCGCTCGCTCGTCGGGCTCACCATCGTCGCGGGCCTTGTCGGGTCGCTCGTCCTCGGCCTGCCGGCGCTGAGTCCGCAAGGCGAGGCGCGCCCCCAGCAGGCCGAGGCGGCGAACGGGCACTGAGCCGCGGGGCCGCCCCGTACAGACCCCCTCGGGTGGTCCGGCGGGTGATCTCCTCGGTAGCCTCACCGGGCACAGCAATCGAGCGTGCTTGTGAGTGAGGATCAGTCGTGCCCCTGCCCTTCCTGACGGCCGACCGCGCGTTTGACGCGAGCGCTGAGGACGTAGCGCTGCCGTTCGACGACCACGACAGCTGGCGGCGCCCGTACCGCCCCGGGCCCTGGCGGGTGGCAGCGGCCGCCGGTCTGCTGCTGCTCGCCTCGTTCGTCCTCCTCGCGGGGATGATCGTCGCGTTCGCCGGGGCGCCTGCCGGGGCGGCCGTGTGTCTGGGCCTCGCCGCCGTGATCATCGTCTGTGCCCTGCGGCTGTTGCGGATGGGCGCCTGGGTGAGCCGGCACGGCCTGCGCCGGGTCGGGTTCCTCACGACGTCGACGCTGCCGTGGAACCAGGTCGTGGCGGTCCGTACCGTTCAGCAGCCGGTGAAGTGGCTGGGCCTCCCCCGCACCGTCCAGGGCCAGGCGCTGGTCGTCGGGCGCAGGGACGGGGCGGCGCTTCCGCCGCTGCTCACCGACAGCAACGCGGACTTCCTGAGCCGGGCCGAGGCGTTCGACCGCGCCGCCGACACCATCGAGGCGTGGGGCGACGAGTACCGGCGGGACTGAGCGCACGGAAACGGCCCGGGCCCGGTGACTGCGGCAGTCACCGGGCCCGGGCCGTTTCGCGAGCCCGTCTCAGGCGCCGGAGGGACTCGATCCGGCGGCCTCCGCGCCGTCGTCGGCGGGAGCGCGCTTCGCCCCCGCGTGCAGGGCGATGGCGCGTTGCATGGCCTTGCGGGCCCTGGGGGTGTCCCTGGCGTCCTGGTAGGCGACGGCCAGCCGGAACCAGCAGCGCCAGTCGTCGGGGGTGTCCTCGGTCTCCTCACGTCGCCGGGCGAACACCGCGTCGGCCGAGTCGCGGTCGATTCGGCCGGACGGGGTACGGACCAGTTCGTCGACCGGCAGGCCGCCCTCCGCGTCGAGTTCCGCCGCCAGCGCGTTGGCCCGCGCCACGAACTGGGTGTTCTTCCAGAGGAACCAGACCCCGATCACCGGCAGGATCAGCACGGCGACCCCGAAGGAGACGGTGAGCGGGGTGCCGTGCTCGATGAGCAGGAAACCGCGGCTGCCGACCAGGACGAAGTAGAAGACCAGGACGGCGGCGGTGACAAAGTACGTGATCTTTGCGCGCATGGCGGGACTCAGTCAGTTCAGATCGAGGAAGTGTTCCAGGCCGAACGTGAGGCCCGGAGTGGTCACCACGCGGCGTGCGCCGAGCAGGATGCCCGGCATGAAGCTGCTGTGGTGCAGGGAGTCGTGCCGGATGGTGAGGGTCTCGCCCTCGCCCCCGAGCAGCACCTCCTGGTGGGCGAGGAGGCCGCGGAGCCGGATCGCGTGCACCGGGACCCCGTCGACATCCGCGCCGCGGGCGCCGTCCAGGGCGGTGGTGGTGGCGTCCGGCTGCGGGGGGCTGCCCGCCTTCCGGCGGGCCTCGGCGATCAACTGGGCGGTGCGGGTGGCGGTGCCGGAGGGGGCGTCGGCCTTGTTGGGGTGGTGGAGCTCGACGACCTCGACGGACTCGAAGTAGCGGGCCGCCTGCTGGGCGAACGTCATCGTGAGGACGGCACCGATGGAGAAGTTCGGCGCGATGAGCACCCCGGTCCCCGGAGAGCCCTCCAGCCAGGTGCGCAGCTGCGCGAGCCGTTCGTCGGTCCAGCCCGTCGTACCGACCACGGCGTGGATGCCGTGGCGGACGCAGAAGTCGAGGTTGCCCATCACCGACGCGGGGGTGGTGAGTTCGACGACGACCTGGGCGTCGGATTCCGCGAGGGTCTCCAGCTTGTCGCCGCGCCCCAGGGCGGCCACCAGCTCCATGTCGTCCGCGGCCTCGACGGCCCGGACCGCCTCGGATCCGATACGGCCCTTGGCGCCGAGAACGGCCACGCGCAGCTTGCTCATGTGCTCTGCTTCCTTACGGGTGGGGTTAGGAGACCGCTTCTTCGAGGCGGTCGGCCTGCTTGTCCTTGAGCGGGCCGATGACGGAGAGCGAGGGGCGGTGTCCGAGGACCTCGCCCGCGACCGCACGGACGTCGTCGGGAGTGACCTGGGCCATCCGGTCCAGCATGTCGTCGACCGACATCTGCTCGCCCCAGCACAGTTCGCTCTTGCCGATGCGGTTCATCAGCGCGCCGGTGTCCTCCAGGCCGAGGACGGTGGAACCGGAGAGCTGCCCGACGGCCCGGCCGATCTCCTCGTCGCTCAGTCCCTCGGACGCTACCCGGTCCAGCTCGTCGCGGCAGATCCTGAGGACGTCGTGGACCTGACCGGGGCGGCAGCCCGCGTACACGCCGAACAGTCCGCAGTCGGCGAAGCCGGAGGTGTACGAGTACACGCTGTAGGCGAGGCCGCGCTTCTCCCGCACCTCCTGGAAGAGGCGTGAGCTCATGCCTCCGCCGAGGGCGGTGCTGAGCACTCCGAGGGCCCAGCGGCGCTCGTCGGTGCGGGCCAGACCGGGCATGCCGAGGACGACGTGGGCCTGTTCGGTCCGCCGGTTCAGCAGCTCCACCCGGCCCGCGGTGCGCAGGGATCGGGAGCCCGCGCGCGGGGCGACCGGGACGGCGTCGGTGCGGGACAGGGCGCCCGCCCGCTCGAACGCCTTGCGGACCTGGCGCACGACCGTGGCGTGGTCGATGTTGCCCGCCGCGGCGACGACCAGATGGGTGGGGTCGTAGTGCTTCTTGTAGAAGCGGGCGATCCTGCCCCGGTCGAGCGCGTTGATGGTGTCGACGGTGCCCAGGACCGGGCGGCCGAGGGGGGTGTCGCCGAGCAGGGTGTGCGCGAACAGGTCGTGCACGCAGTCGCCCGGATCGTCCTCGGTCATGGCGATCTCCTCAAGGATGACGCCGCGCTCGGCGTCGACGTCCTCGGGGGTGATCAGCGAACCGGTCAGCATGTCGCAGACGACGTCGATGGCCAGCGGCAGGTCGGTGTCCAGGACCCGCGCGTAGTAGCAGGTGTATTCCTTCGCCGTGAAGGCGTTCATCTCGCCGCCGACCGCGTCGATCGCGGCGGAGATGTCGAGGGCGCTGCGCCGGGCGGTGCCCTTGAAGAGGAGGTGTTCGAGGTAGTGCGTCGCGCCGTTCAGGGCGGGGGTCTCGTCGCGTGACCCGACGTTGGCCCAGATCCCGAAGGTGGCGGAGCGGACGGAGGGCAGGGTCTCGGTGACGACCCGCAGGCCGCCGGGCAGGACGGTGCGGCGGACCGTCCCGATGCCGTTGGTGCCCTTGAGAAGCGTTTGGGTACGGGCGACGGCCCGCGCCTTCGAGGAGGCGCGGGCCGTCGTCGTGGAACTACGGGACGTCACTTGGCGGCGTCGTCCTTCTTCTCGTCCTCTTCACCCTCGATGACCGGGACCAGCGAGAGCTTGCCGCGGGAGTCGATCTCCGCGATCTCGACCTGGACCTTGGTACCGACGCCGAGCACGTCCTCGACGTTCTCCACGCGCTTGCCACCGGCGAGCTTGCGGATCTGCGAGATGTGCAGCAGGCCGTCCTTGCCGGGCATGAGGGAGACGAACGCACCGAAGGTGGTGGTCTTGACGACCGTTCCCAGGTAGCGCTCGCCGACCTCCGGCATGGTCGGGTTGGCGATCGAGTTGATCGTGGCGCGGGCGGCCTCGGCGGCCGGCCCGTCGGCGGCACCGATGTAGATGGTGCCGTCGTCCTCGATCGTGATGTCGGCGCCGGTGTCCTCCTGGATCTGGTTGATCATCTTGCCCTTGGGGCCGATGACCTCGCCGATCTTGTCCACCGGAATCTTGACGGTGATGATCCGCGGGGCGTTCGGGGACATCTCGTCCGGGACGTCGATGGCCTCGTTCATCACGTCGAGGATGTGCAGGCGCGCGTCGCGGGCCTGCTTCAGCGCGGCGGCCAGGACCGAGGCGGGGATGCCGTCGAGCTTGGTGTCGAGCTGGAGCGCGGTCACGAACTGCTTGGTGCCGGCGACCTTGAAGTCCATGTCGCCGAAGGCGTCCTCCGCACCGAGGATGTCGGTGAGGGCGACGTAGTGGGTCTTGCCGTCGATCTCCTGGGAGATCAGGCCCATGGCGATACCGGCGACGGCGGCCTTGAGCGGCACACCGGCGTTCAGCAGCGACATGGTGGAGGCGCAGACCGAGCCCATGGACGTCGAGCCGTTGGAGCCCAGCGCCTCGGAGACCTGGCGGATCGCGTAGGGGAACTCCTCGCGCGACGGCAGCACCGGCACGATGGCGCGCTCGGCGAGCGCGCCGTGGCCGATCTCACGGCGCTTGGGCGAGCCCACTCGGCCGGTCTCGCCGACGGAGTACGGCGGGAAGTTGTAGTTGTGCATGTAGCGCTTGCGGGTCACCGGGGAGAGGGTGTCCAGCTGCTGCTCCATGCGGAGCATGTTGAGGGTGGTGACGCCCAGGATCTGGGTCTCACCGCGCTCGAACAGCGCCGAGCCGTGCACCCGCGGAATGGCCTCGACCTCGGCGGCGAGCGTACGGATGTCCGTGACGCCGCGGCCGTCGATGCGGACCTTGTCCTTGATGACGCGCTCGCGGACCAGCTTCTTGGTCAGCGCGCGGTACGCGGCGGAGATCTCCTTCTCGCGGCCCTCGAAGGCCGGGAGGAGCTTCTCGGCGGCGATCTCCTTGACGCGGTCCAGCTCGGCCTCGCGGTCCTGCTTGCCCGCGATGGTGAGCGCCTGGGCCAGCTCGGACGTCACGGCGGCGGCGAGCGCCTCGTAGACGTCGTCCTGGTAGTCCAGGAAGACCGGGAACTCGCCGGTGGGCTTGGCGGCCTTGGCGGCGAGGTCCGACTGGGCCTTGCAGAGGACCTTGATGAACGGCTTCGCGGCTTCCAGACCGGCGGCGACGACCTCCTCGGTCGGGGCCTCGGCGCCGTCCTTGACGAGCTGGATGGTCTTCTCGGTGGCCTCGGCCTCGACCATCATGATCGCGACGTCGCCGTCCTCCAGGACGCGACCGGCGACGACCATGTCGAAGACGGCGTCCTCGAGCTCGGTGTGCGTCGGGAAGGCGACCCACTGGCCCTTGATCAGCGCGACACGGGTGCCGCCGACCGGGCCGGAGAAGGGCAGGCCGGCCAGCTGCGTGGAGCAGGAGGCGGCGTTGATCGCGACCACGTCGTAGAGGTGGTCGGGGTTGAGCGCCATGATCGTCTCGACGATCTGGATCTCGTTGCGCAGGCCCTTCTTGAAGGAGGGGCGCAGCGGGCGGTCGATCAGGCGGCAGGTGAGGATCGCGTCCTCGGAGGGCCGGCCCTCGCGGCGGAAGAAGGAGCCGGGGATCTTGCCGGCGGCGTACTGCCGCTCCTCGACGTCCACCGTCAGGGGGAAGAAGTCGAGCTGGTCCTTGGGCTTCTTGGAAGCGGTGGTGGCCGACAGCACCATGGTGTCGTCGTCCAGGTACGCGACGGCGGAGCCGGCGGCCTGCTTGGCCAGGCGGCCCGTCTCGAAGCGGATGGTGCGGGTGCCGAAGGTGCCGTTGTCGATGACGGCCTCGGCGTAGTGGGTCTCGTTCTCCACTAGCGTTTTCTCCGATACATATCGTCTTCTCGCCCTCACGCCCGTGTGGCGGGGGGCGCTGCGGAGAAGCGCTCCTTCGACGGGCCGGTCTTCGATCGAAGCACCCGGTGGATGGGTCCGGGGGCCACTACCGAGGACCGGCGGCGGGGAGTCCGCTTCTCGCTCGTCCGTGGGTCGTTCTGCGACCAGGTTACTGAGATTCGTCCCAGCTTGGCATTCCGGTCGCGCGGGTCGACCCGTCACGACCCGTACCTGTGCATGCACGCACAACTGTACGTACAGCAAAGGGAGCGGCTCCCTCAGTGGCGGGAACCGCTCCCTTCACGGCGACTTACTTGGCGCCGGCCGCACCGCGACGGATGCCGAGGCGCTCGACCAGCACACGGAAGCGCTGGATGTCCTTCTTGGCCAGGTACTGCAGCAGGCGGCGACGCTGGCCGACCAGGATCAGCAGACCACGGCGGGAGTGGTGGTCGTGCTTGTGCGTCTTGAGGTGCTCGGTCAGGTCCGAGATGCGACGGGAGAGCATCGCGACCTGGACCTCGGGGGAACCGGTGTCACCCTCCTTGGTGGCGAACTCGGCCATGATCTGCTTCTTCGTAGCGGCGTCGAGCGACACGCGGTACTCCTCTTCGGTGTTCGATGCGCCCGCGAGTGCCCCTGGTCATGTCCCAGGAGGGCTTCCGTTACTCGGGGGCGAGGGTCCGATGGGCGCAGCTCCCAGGATGCTCCGGGAGGGCGTACACAAACGGCCGTCACACAGCGTACCAGTCCGCGCGGACCGGGCCGGGTGCGGGCGGGTCCGGGCTGCGCCCGGGGCGGCCCCCGACGGGCACCGGCCGGTCAGCCGGCGAGGGAGCGGGCCCGCGTGAAGACGTCCAGCACCGCAAGGCAGAGCGGGACCAGGGAGAGCAGGACGACGCTCTCCGCCAGGTCGAGCAGACGGCCCCAGAACGGGGAGAGTCCCTTGCGGGGGATGATCAGGCCGATCGCGGTGAGCAGGGCGGCCCCGGCGGCGACGGTCGCGGAGAGCCAGATCGTGCGGATGTCGAGGGAGCTGCGGTCGCCGTAGCGGACGAGGTCGAAGAGCAGATCGGCAGGCGGGTTCAGGGAGAGGCCGAGGACCAGCAGGGCGACCGCGCCGATGCCCGCCACCAGGACGCAGGCGACCTGCGAGGTGTAGCGGAAGAGACGGGCGCGCAGCAGCATCGCGAGTCCGGCGGCCAGGGCCAGGAACTGCCCCCACACGTTGTCCGAGAAGCCGAGGACCGCGGCGCAGCCGACGACGACCGCGGCGCAGCCGCCGACGAGGCCGAGCAGCATCTCGTGGCCGCGGCGGGCCTGGGCGGCGATGCGGTCCGCGTCGACGGGGGTCCCCGGGGCGCCGGGGGCCTCGTCCGGGTCGGTGTCCGGGCCGGTGAGGCTGTCGTCGTAGCCGCCGGGGGCGGTGCGCGGCGAGGCGTAGCCGATGGGCAGCCTGGCGAAACGGGCGGAGAGGCCGGGCAGGAAGGCGACGAGGCCGAGGGCGACCGGGGCGCAGACGGCGGCGGCCTCGGTGGCGGACGCCTCGGTGAGGATCGCGACGAAGGTGGCGAGGGTGCCGACGGTGGCGAGGAACGTCGCCGCGACGAACGGGGCGTCGCCGCTCGGGGTGAGGGCGACCAGCGCGACGGAGGCGACCAGGACGGCCACGCAGCCGAGCAGGAACTGCAGCCTGCCGGGTCCCTGGCCGGCGTCGGGGCCGATGATGCCGGAGCCCGCGATGAGCACCAGCGGCAGGGCGCCGAGGCCGAGGGCGACGGCGGTGGACCGGTCGCCGTAGACCCGGGCGCGCACCCCCGCGTACGCGGTCAGCAGCAGTCCGGCCGATCCGGCGACGATGCCGGGCAGGCTGTGCATGTCGTGCCGGACCGGGTCGGCGAACCAGAGCACGAAGCCCATCAGGACGAGCAGGAGGACTCCGCCGACCAGGCCGGCGCCGCGCAGCAGGTCGTCGCTCCACAGGTGGCGGTCGCGGGTGACGGCGGAGGCGACGGCGTCGGAGACGTCGTCGAAGACGGCGGGCGGCAGGGACTGCGCGAAGGGGCGCAGGCTGAGGAGTTCGCCGTCCAGGACCTGCTGGGCGGCGAGGGTGCGCGCGCCGTCGAGGACCGTGCCGTCGCGGCGTACGAGGTGGTACCCGGTGGGTGTGCCGGTCTCCTGGCTCTGGCCGGTGAGGCGGAGGATCTCCGGGTAGACGTCGGCGACGGCGATGTCTTCCGGCAGAGCCACATCGATCCGGCTGTCGGGTGCCACGACAGTCACGCGGCAGAAGCCCGTCGCTGCGGTCGAACTCACGTGTCTGGTCCCCCTGATTCGCGGTTGCGCACGGTGCGCGCGCCACCCTACCGGGAGGGGTGCGGGTGGGCTGCAAGTAGGATCGCCGTCTCGCGGAGGGACGTCCGCAGACCGAGGAAGCCACGGGGGCTTCGGTGCACATCCGGCCGGCCTTCCGCCCGTCCGTACCGAAGGATTGATGTTTCGGTGAGCCAGATCGTCGTGAAACGACCTCCGCGTGCCCTGCCGCCGGAAGTCCCCATGGACGAGTTGACGTTGGAGTCGCCTCCCGAACTGCCGCGCGGGCAGCAGGAAGGCATGCTGATGCAGATCCTGCCGGTGCTCGGCATGGGCTCGTCGGTGGTCTTCTTCTTCTCGCCGCAGGCCCCTCCGTTCATGCGGATCATGGGTGTGCTGATGCTCGTCTCGACGGTGGGCATGGTGGTCGCCCAGCTGGTCCGCCATCGCCGGGGTACGCAGGGGCAAATGGCAGATGTCCGGCGCGACTACCTCAAATACCTGGCGCAGACGCGGCGTACGGTACGCCGGACGGCGCGCGCGCAGCGGGACGCGCAGTTGTATCTGCAGCCCGCCCCGGAACAGTTGTGGTCGGTGGTCGCCGAGGGCAGCCGGGTGTGGGAGCGGCGCATCGGCGACAACGACTTCGGACAGGTGCGGGTCGGCCTGGGCGTGCAGCAGCTGGCCACCCCGCTGGTCGCACCGGACACCGCTCCGGTGGACGAGCTGGAGCCGATGTGCGCGGGGGCGATGCAGCAGTTCCTCGCCGTGCACGGGTCGTTGGACGGGCTACCGATGGCCGTGTCGATCCGGGCGTTCTACCACGTGACGGTCTCCGGGCGGCCGGATTCGGCGCAGGCCGCGGCGCGGTCACTTGTCGCGCAGTTGGTGACGCTGCACTCCCCCGAGGATCTGGTGGTCGCCGTGGTGGCGGCGCCCGGCGCGGTGGAGCGCTGGGAGTGGACGAAGTGGCTGCCGCACCTCCAGGTGCCCGGGCAGGTCGACGGGGCCGGGACGAAGCGGCTGTTCGGGGACGATCTGGGCGAGCTGGAGCAGTTGCTGGCGAGTCGGCTGGAGGGGCGGCCGCGGTTCGGCCGGGACAACCAGCCGCTGTTGGACCAGCCGCACATCGTGGTGGTGCTGGACGGCGGGATGGTGCCGCCGGACTCGTTGTTCGCGGCGGCCGAGGGCCTGCAGGGCGTGACGATCGTCGAGGTGGTGCCGGGCGAGCTCGACGAGCCGCGCGGCGGGCTGTCCGTGGTGGCCCGGCCGGGGCTGCTGCGGCTGGAGTCGGGCGCGGGGATGGTGTACGAGGGGGTGCCGGACGGGATCTCGCTGCCCGCGGCCGAGGCCCTGGCCCGGCAGCTGGCACCGCTGCGGATGGGCGGCGGCGACGGCGACGAACCTCTGCTGGCCAACCTGGACTTCACCGATCTGCTCAATCTGGGTGACGCGGGTTCGGTCGACGTGGCACGCACCTGGCGCCCCCGGTCCGTCGCCGAGCGGTTGCGGGTACCGATCGGGGTCGGCGAGGACGGCCAACCGGTGATGCTGGACCTGAAGGAGGCCGCGCAGGAGGGCATGGGCCCGCACGGGCTGTGTGTCGGCGCGACGGGTTCCGGCAAGTCGGAGCTGCTGCGCACGCTGGTGCTGGGGCTCGCGGTCACGCATTCGTCGGAGACGCTGAACTTCGTGCTCGCGGACTTCAAGGGCGGTGCGACGTTCGCCGGGATGTCGCAGATGCCGCACGTGGCGGCCGTCATCACCAACCTGGCGGACGACCTGACGCTCGTCGACCGCATGGGGGACGCGATCCGCGGCGAGTTGCAGCGCCGTCAGGAGCTGCTGCGGTCGGCGGGCAACTACGCCAACATCCACGACTACGAGAAGGCGCGGGCGGCGGGGGCGGCGCTGGAGCCGCTCGCCTCGTTGGTCCTGGTCATCGACGAGTTCTCCGAACTCCTCACCGCCAAGCCCGACTTCATCGACATGTTCATCCAGATCGGACGCATCGGGCGTTCGCTGGGTGTGCATCTCCTGCTCGCCTCGCAGCGCCTGGAGGAGGGCCGGCTGCGCGGTCTGGACACGTATCTGTCGTACCGGATCGGTCTGCGGACGTTCTCGGCGGCGGAGTCGCGGACGGCGCTGGGGGTGCCGGACGCGTACCACCTGCCGTCGGTGCCGGGTTCCGGCTATCTGAAGTTCGGCACGGACGAGATGACCCGGTTCAAGGCGGCGTACGTGTCGGGGACGTACCGCACGGGCGGTCCCGATCTGTCGGTGGGGTCGCTGGCGATCGAGCGGCGGGCCGCGGTGTTCAGCGCGCTTCCGGTGCCGGTGGTGTACGCGGCGCCGGACCCGGCGCATGTGGTGGCCGCCCGGACGAGCGCGGAGGACGAGGCGCTCGCGGACACGGTGCTCGATGTGATCGTGCGTCGGCTGGAGGGGCAAGGGGTGCCCGCGCACCAGGTGTGGCTGCCGCCGCTGGACCGGGCGCCGGCACTGGACCAGTTGCTGCCGGGGCTCGCGCCGACCGCCGAGCGCGGGTTCACGGCGACGGAGTACACGCGTCCGGGCGGGTTGACCGTGCCGCTCGGCCTGATCGACAAGCCCTTCGAGCAGCGGCGTGAGGTGCTGTACACGGACTTCTCGGGCGCGGCGGGCCACATGCTGGTGGTCGGCGGTCCGCAGTCCGGGAAGTCGACGCTGGTGCGCACGCTCATCTCGTCGTTCGCCCTCACCCACACCCCGCACGAGGTGCAGTTCTACGGTCTGGACTTCGGCGGTGGCGGTCTGGTCTCGCTGGCGGAGCTGCCGCACGTCGGTGGCATGGCGTCCCGGCTGGACCCGGAGCGGGTGCGGCGTACGGTCTCCGAGGTCGCCGGGGTGCTGAACCGGCGCGAGGAGTTCTTCCGCGCCCACTCCATCGACTCGATCGCCACCTACCGGCGCAAGCGCGCGCTGGGCGAACTGCCCGGCGAGGCATGGGGCGACGTCTTCCTGGTCGTCGACGGCTGGGGCGGCTTCCGGGCCGAGTACGAGATGCTGGAGCAGGTGGTCACCGACATCGCCTCGCGCGGCCTCGGCTACGGCATCCACGTCGTGATCACGGCCGCCCGCTACATGGAGGTGCGGGCGGCGCTGAAGGACCAGATCCTCGGGCGGCTGGAGCTGCGGCTCGGCGACGTCATGGACTCCGAGTTCGACCGGAAGGTGGCGGCCAACGTGCCCGCGGGGGTCCCGGGCCGCGGGCAGGTACCGCAGAAGCTGCACTTCATGGGCGCGCTGCCGCGCATCGACTCCTCCAGTGACGGTTCGGACCTCTCCGAGGGCACCGCCGCGTTCGTCTCGACGGTGAAGGCGAACTGGGCAGGTCCCGCCGCGCCTGCCGTGCGGCTGCTGCCGCGCAAGCTGCCGGCCGACCATCTGCCGAAGGGCTTCGAGTTCCCGCAGCACGGCATCGCCATCGGTATCGACGAGGCGGCTCTGGAGCCGGTCTTCGTCGACTTCGAGACCGATCCGTTCTTCCTGGTCTTCGGGGAGAGCGAGTCGGGGAAGACCAACCTGCTGCGGCTGATCGCGCAGCAGATCTCGGAGCGTTACTCGCCCGACGAGGCGAAGCTCGTCGTCGGCGACTACCGGCGGGGGCTGCTGGGCGCGCTGCCGGAGAGTCATCTGCTGGAGTACGCGCCGATGGCGAGCTCGATGCAGATGCACATGGAGGCGCTGGCCGGGGTGTTCGCACGTCGGCAGCCGCCGACGGACGTCACACCGCAGCAGTTGCGCGACCGCAGTTGGTGGAGCGGTCCGCAGATCTTCATCGTCGTCGACGACTACGACCTGGTGGCGACGAACTCGGGCAACCCGCTGGCCCCGCTGGCGGAGTACCTGCCGTTCGCCCGGGACACCGGGGTCCGCTTCATCATCGCGCGCAACTCCGCCGGGGCGTCCCGGGCGATGTACGAGGGGTTCATGCAGCGCATCAAGGAGCTGGGGGCGCAGGGCGTGGTGCTGTCCGGCGACCCGGGCGAGGGCGATCTGATCGGTTCGGTGCGCGGCCACGCGATGCCGCCGGGACGCGGCTACTTCGCCTCGCGGCGCCGGGGGAACCCGCTGGTGCAGATCGGACGGCTGCCGGAACAGCGCTGACGGGGTGGGGTCCGGGTGGCACCCGGACCCCACCCGGGTGGCGATGCATTAGCGTCGGATGGTGTGATCTACATTCGGCCATTGGCCGAAGAGCAGAGCAGCGACATCGGACGTCTTTTCGGGGGACTTCATGGGGTTTGACGAGGAATGGGAGCAGCTGCGCGGGCAGGCGGCGACGCGGCAGGGCACCCGGATGCAGCTGAACGGCACCGGTGACGGTCCGTCGTCCGGCGGCCTCGGCGGCAACCAGGACTTCGCGTCGACGCCGGCGGAGAAGAAGGCGGCGGCGAACACGATCGAGACCGAGCTGGAGCCCAACACCAAGAAGGCCACCGACTGGGCGGACGAGACGTCCAAGGCGGCGGTCAAGGAGTTCGACGGCTGGGACACCGGGGCCGGTGTCAAGAAGGTCATGGAGACGTGGGACAAGCAGGTCAAGGTCCTGATGGGGCGGCTGTCCGTGGAGAAGGGCGCCCTGCGCGGCGCCTCCGGACTCTTCGCCGGTAACGACGACCTGATCAAGTCGCAGTTCACGCCGTTGCTGAAGCCTCAGCCCGGTCCGTACGCCTCCGGGCTCGACGGGCTGTAGGACGGCCGCGGGCGTCCGCGCCCGCGGCCGGGACCCGGCGGGGCTCGCGCCGCCGCGCGACAGGTCACCGCGCGCCGGCCCGAGCGCTCCACGCACAGACCGCCTGACGGTACGACGAACCGAACAAGTCACGGGGGACACGCATGCTCACCTATCACGACGTGATGACCACCGATCTCAGTCGGCTGACCACGGCCGCGGGCAAGTGGGACGAGATGGCCGCGGAGATCAAGAAGGTGGCGGACCGCTACAAGGACAGCGTCCAGAAGATCACGCTCGGGTCCTCCTGGTCGGGTGTGAGCGCCCAGACCGCTCATACCAACTTCGCCGCCACCCAGTACGAGTACACGGCCGCCCAGACCGAGGCGAAGGCCATAGCCTCGCTGCTGCGCGACGCGCACGAGGACTTCGTGCGGCTGAAGAAGAACCTGGAGTCCAAGCGCGCGGATGCCGTCAAGGCCGGGATGCGTGTCTCCGAGAGCGGAGTGGTCAGTTACGACTACGAGAAGCTCACGCCCGGAGAGCGTTCCGCCATTCAGCACGACCCGGACTTCGCGCAGAGCGTCAGCAAGGCGGTGGCGTCGTGGACCGAGGCGATCGACGCGTGCGTCAAGGCGGTGGACGACGCCGACCGGGGGGCGAAACTCGCCCTCGACGCGGTCACCAAGGACGGCTACGGCGACAAGAACGACGAGACCCTGGGCGTCGGCTTCAACAATCACGCGTACGGCGACATCGAGAAGTACGAGGCGGAGAACACGGCGGACATCGCCACCCGGCTCAACAACGGCGAGAAGGTCTCCGCCGCCGACATCGCCGAGTTCCAGCGCTCGGTGCGGGACAACCACGGCGACAAGGCGTTCTCGCAGACGCTGCTGAACAGCCTGGGGCCGGACGGCCTGATCAAGGTAACCAACCAGCTCAACGATCGCGCCTACGACTCCGACAAGAAGCACAAGGGCCAGTACCTGGAGATCGAGAAGAACCTCGCGAACACGGTCGCCACCGCGACCCGGGTGCCCGGCAGCGTCAAGGACGCCCCGCCCGGATCGGACGCGTTCAAGAAGTGGGTCGACAGCAAGGACGGCACGTTCTACCGCGAGTTCACCAAGAACCTGCACGAGTCGGGGACGCACAACTACGCGAAGAACACCAACCCGCTGTACGGCTACCAGACCTTCGTCAGCATGATGCAGCAGGGCGACACCAAGTTCGACGACCAGTTCCTCTACGAGATGGGCGACAAGCTCATCCAGGCCGAGAAGGACCACAGCGGCATCTTCCAGAAATGGGGCCCCGGTCACGACGGGATCCAGACGGACGCCGTCGACGGTCTGCTGGGCGTGATGAGCAGGAACCCCGACGCCGCCACCGCCTTCTTCGACCCGGACGGCAACGGGACCGAGCCGAACCACGTCAAGAACGACCACCTGAAGTACCTCGCGGGCAGTGGCGACGACTCCCGCACCTGGCCCCGGCACACCATCACCGGCATGACCGTGACCACGATGGACGATCCGACGAGCCGCATGGGTCTCGGTGCCGCGCTCGAAGCCGCCGCCACCGGCCACGTGCCGCTCGGCCCCGGGCAGGACCCGTGGCCGGAGGCCAAGCACAACGAGGCGCAGGCGCGGGTCATGAACGGCATCCTGGAACAGTTCGCGCCGGGCGAGGGCCAGGGCACCGAGGCGTCCGTACCGAAGAACCTGCAATTGCCCGTCGCCAACGCTCTGGGCGAATACGCCTCCGACACCCACGAGATCATCAGCGAGACGTCGGGCGACCACATCCACAACCGGGCCGAAGGGTACTTCGTCGACGAGGACGGCCGGGGCCATCTCTCGACCACCTCGAAGGACCTCATCCAGGTGATGCGCGGGCTCTCCGACGACCCGAACGCCTATGCCTCGCTCCACAAGGCGGAGGCACGTCATCTCAACGCCCTGCTGGATGACATCCCGAACGGGAAGACAGACTTCGATCACAGCGGCAGCCTGGGAGACGCGGGTGCGGTCCTCGGCGCGTACACGGCGATCCGCGAGGACGTGGTCAACGACGAGCGGATGAGCGAGTACAACAAGGCCGACTGGAAGTCGAAGATGGCCTATCACGTGATCGGCGGGGCCGTCACACCTCTCACGCTGCCGATCGGCGGAACGGCCCTGCCCGTCGGTGACGCGATTCAACGCGGTGTGGACACCTGGGCCTGGCAATGGGGCAACCAGATGAAGGGCGAGGCCGACGTCAAGGCCAACGCCGCGATCGCGGACGAGTATCTCGATGCGTCCATGCAGGTCAACGAGACCCTCAACGGCTGGGCCGCGGGGCGTGACGACATCGACACCAACACCGATGACGGCAAGGCGAAACTCAGGACGCTGAACCGGCTCATGCTCAACGGACGGACGACCGGCAGCACCCAGGCCCACAAGTACCTGACCGACACCACCAACTGACCGCCCGGAGCAACACGTCCCCGGCCCGACCGGTCGCTCCCCACCCGCCGCGGAGGAACACCACATGTCCGAACCGCCCGCCCACAGGCCACGCAGCCGCCGTCCTCTGTACGCGGTCACCGCCGCCCTGCTCGCCATGGCCCTGGCCGTGGGGGCGTGGTTCCTGCTCGGGCGGGAGCGACCGGCCGACTGCGACGCCCTCGTCAAGGACGATCGTGTCGAGTCCGCGCTCGGGTCGCACCACTCGGCGGACATGAGCTGCGCGGATCTGGGTGCGGCGGTGAAGGCCGCCACCATCGGTGGCAAGGCCGCGCCGCACACCCGGACCCAGGCCGACAGCATGAAGAAGATCCTGCTCGCCGTGAACGACAGTCTCGTCCACGGCGACCGGACCCTCGCCGCGGACCTCCGGCTGCCGCTCGCCGAATCCCTTGCCGACTACGCGCAGGACACCCAGGAGATCCTGGACGGCACCAACTCCGAGTACACCCGGTGGGCCTCCCCGGAGAGCGTCGCGTGGCAGGACGAGACGGGGTACCACTTCTCGGTGCTCCGGGGCGAACTCGTCCGCGTACTGCGGGGTGCCTCGGAGGAACCGGCGGCGTACGCGATCCTGCGCGACGCCCAGACGCGGTGGGGCGCGGCACAGCTCGGTTCGCTGACCGAAAAGGCGACGGGCGACGCTCTGGAGGGGGCAGCGGTCACCAACTCCGCGGCCCTCGGCGGCTACGACGCGATCGCGGCCGATGTGGTGCGGGACAAGGAGTCGTCGGCCGCGGCCCAGTGGATGGACGCGGTGTACGCGGCCCTGCGCAGCCCCGGGGCGACCTCGTCGGCGGCCCCCCGGTCCGCGTTGTCCGACCGGATCACCGGGAAGTGGCGGGCGTCGCTGGCATCCGTGCCGGCAGCGAAGCGGGCGGACCACCTGCGCGAGCAGGGCACGGCCATGTTCGCCGCCTGGGCCGAGGCGGCGGAGGTGGGCCGTGACCGGGCGGAGCCGGTGGAGGCGCAGTGCCGTCGGACCGGTCAGGAGCAGTACGCCGCAATCGCTCAGAACCTGAGAATGTCGTGACGACCTCAGGCCCAGGGAGCGACATCCACAACGGCCGGGACGGTGCCCCCTTCCGGTCACCGCGCTAGCACCGCCGTACCGCACCTGTCCATCGCGTCCCCCGGCCCGGCCCGGCGGGAGATAGTCTGCACGGGGCGAAGAACACGTTCCGCCGCAGGAGAGGAAAGGCACCTGATGGGCACTCAGCAGGAAAAGGACGAGCTCTACGCACTCGACATCTCGGGCGCCGAATGGCTGGGCGCGCCCGGCACCGAGGAGGCCGAGGAGCGCGTCGAGATCGCGCACCTGCCGGGCGGCGCGGTGGCGATGCGGTCCTCGCTCGACCCCGACACCGTGCTGCGGTACACGGAGGCGGAGTGGCGGGCCTTCGTCCTGGGCGCGCGGGACGGCGAGTTCGACCTGGAGTAGACGCGACGGGCGGCCGTCGCGGCAGGACATGAGGAGGGGAGCATCCGGTTCGGATGCTCCCCTCCTGTCGCACGCGTACCGGGCGGGTCAGAACGCCTCGGTGAATCCGCGCGAGGCCCTGAGGTCGGTGGCGCGGTAGCTGTCCTTGCCGGACTCGATGATCTTCGCCACCTCCGCCAGGCGGTCCCTCATGTGCTCCGCGCGGCCCTTGTACTTCTTCTGCAGGGCTACGTACTCGCCGTGCGCCTCACCGTCCCAGGTGTCGGTGACGACCTTGAGCGCGGCGTCCATCTCCGTCAGGTCCGTGACGATCTTCTGCGAAACCGCGCGGACACGGTTCGCGATCTCCTGGACGCTCTCATACCTGACCTTGGTGTTCGGGTCGTGGCCCATGGTTCTTCTCCTCGGTGCTCAGCGTGTGCGGAAGCGGGGTGCGTGCGGCGGTTCAGACGTTGTTCAGGCCGGAGGTGTTGCCGGCGCCGGCGCCCGGCGCGCCCTCCTTGACCCGGTTGAAGGCCGCACGGACCTCCTCGTCGTTGGCGTTGCTGAGGTTCTTGGTGTTGTCCACCGCGTTGTGCAGGACGTTGAGGAGCCGACGGATCGTGTCGTGGTCCTCATTGATCATCAGCTGCGCGGAGGTGAATCCCGAGGCACCGACACCGGTCCACCCGGCGCCGACCGTGGCGAGGATGTCGGCGAGTTCCCGGGACTGGCGGGAGACGGCTTGGCCGGTCTCGACGATCTTGTTCTTCGCCTGGACGATGGGATCATCGGCAAGTCCGAAGCCGCCTGCGGGGTTGGTCATCCGGAGGTCCTATCTCTCAGTTCCGTGGCCCGTCCGCACGGCGCGGCCGGACCCTTCCTGTCCCCCGTGTGCTCCGGCAAAGGAGTGGGGAGAGCGCGGGGCCGGGAAGCGCACTGTCGGCATTTCCGCGCTCCGAAATCGGACTCGGCCACTTCTCGTTCCCCCGTCACACACGTGAAGTCCACTGCCACCCTAGTCAATTCGACCGCTCACCCCAACTGCGGTTCCGGGGCGGAAACGGCGTCGATGGGCGGATGTGTCATCCCCGGGCGCGCCTGCGGCGGGCGTCCCGCAGAACCGTCGCGGTTCCGGCGATCACACTGACCAGTACGGCCGCCACGGCCAACGCGTAGGTGGCGTACCGCTCGCTGCGTTCCTGCCCGGTCTCCGACAGGGAGAAGTGGGCGGGCTCGGGTGCCGCGGCCGGTGGCGGCGCCGGGTCGGCGTGCGGGGCCGCCTGCGGGGCGTCGTCGCTGGTCACGGCGCGCACCGGGTCGACGACGCCCCAGCCGACGAACGGGTCGTGACCGGCGACCGAGCGCTCCGCGGTCTGCTCGATCCGGGCCACGATCTGGGCCGCCGTCCACTTCGGGTACTTGGCCCGCAGCAGGGCGGCGACCCCGGCCACGTACGGGGCGGAGAAGCTGGTTCCGTTGTCGGTGCACTGGCCGTTGCCGGGGACGGTGGAGACGATGTCGACGCCCGGTGCGGCGACCCCGACGAAGTCGCCGGCCTGCGAGAAGGCGGCGCGTTCGTTGTTGCGGTCGGAGGAGGCGACGGCGAGGACCCCGTCGAAGGCGGCGGGGTAGGTACGCTTCGCCTTGCCGTCCATGCCGTCGTTGCCCGCGGAGGCGACCACCACGATGCCCGCGGCAAGTGCCCGGGCCACGGCCCTGCCCAGTGCGGATGTCGCAGCCAGCGGCTTGGTGGTGTCCTGGGAGATGTTGATGACATTGGCCTTCTTCGCGATCGCGTGGTCGATCGCGGTGGCCATGGTGGTGTCCTTGCCGCTGTTCTTCTCGTCGTTCTGGCGGATCGGGATGATGGTGGCCTCCGGGGCCAGCCCGACGAATCCGGTGCCCTTGCGGGGACGGGCGGCGATGATGCCGGCGACCTTGGTGCCGTGTCCCACCTCGTCGACCGTCCCGTCGCCCTTGCCGCCCTTGAGGAGGTCGGCTCCGGCCGAGGTGTCGACCGCCGTCCTGAGCTGCGGGTTGGCCTTGTCCACACCGGTGTCGATGACGGCGACGCGCACGCCCTTGCCCTTGGTGTCCTGCCACAGTTCGTCCAGCAGGACGCGTTGCAGCGACCAGGGTCGCCCCTCGTACTGCCGCTTCATCGGGAAGGTGCATTCGCCGCTGCCGTCTATCTCCACGCCGCCCGGACCCTCGATGCCCTCGGCGTGCGCGACGGGCACCGTCAGCGCGGTCAGTGCGGTCGCAGCGGCGACGATCGCGGCCGACAGGCCCTTCCTGCGGTACGACATCTCTCCCTCTCCCCCGGTCCCCTCGATACCCGCGATGCCCCGGAACGTCATGAACCCTGGGGCTGGCGGGCGCTGTTGGTGTCGAGCCGGGGCCCCTTGGACAGGAACTCCGACCAGACGATCGGCACCAGGGCGGGCGTCACCTTCTCGTAGCCGAGCCTGCTCTGCGCCTGGCTGGGCTCGGGGCGGCCGTCCGACTGCTTCTGCTCGTCGCCGGTGCCGATGTCGGAGCGCTGCGCGTCGCTGTCGCCGTTCGCCTGGACCGCGTAGCGCAGTCCGGTGTCGGTGACGAGGAAGAGCGAACCGTCGGGGCTGGTCTGCCGGCCCTGGACCTGGGTGTAGAGCAGGCCGCTGCCGGGCGTGACGTAGGTGCTGGTGCCGCCGGCGCTGATGGTGGCCGGGTACGAGGTGCCCGCCCAGGTGCTCAGCGTGGTGCGGCCGGAGCCGTCGACGGAGCGCAGCACGTTGCAGACGGTGTCGCGGGCGCCGCCGCCGTCGGTGGAGTTCACCTGGGCGGCCTTGCGGGCCGGCCAGTGCGCGGCCTGGCCGGCGAAGGTGTCGGGGTCGGGCACGAAGTTCTGCAGGCCGACCGCGCGCGCCTCGCTCTCCAGGTCGAGGGCGGCGGTCTGCGGGGAGTTGATGAGCAGCCAGGCGGTGAACTCGGAGACGGGCTGCACCTTTTTATCGAGCACGACGTAGTGACGGGTGCCCTCGCCGGTCTTGGTCCTGAGGACCATGCCGATCCTGTTCTCGTCGTCGGACAGCTGTCCCGTGACGTGCGCCGGGTCGCCGACGTTCCCCGGGATCTTCGGGAAGACGATCGGGCTGCCGTCGTGCAGGGTGGCCAGCCAGTCGTCGGTGACGGGCTGCGGCTGCCTGCTGCCGACCAGGGCGTTGGTCAGATGGCCGTTGTCGGCCGCCGTCTCGTCGATGCGGTACTTGGTGCCCCGTGCGTCGACCAGGTAGCGGGTGTGGTCCTGCCCCTGGACGTAGAGCACCTGGCCGCCGGAGAGCCTGCTGCGTCCCTCGGTCCGCTTGTTGTCGCGTTCGCCGAGGACGAAGGTGGCCTTCTGCACGGAGTTGCCCTTGCCGCCGGGCTGCACGCAGACGGCCCAGCGCTTGGCCGTCCCGGCGTCCTTCGCGTCGGGCAGCCGTTCCGGGGCGTACGGGATGCCGAGGATCGGCCCGCGCGGGGGCTTGCCTGCGTCCAGGACGTCGTCGGCGACCTGGATGACGTCGTAGTCCTGCGGGTTGAGGAGCAGTCGGGCGGAGGCGAGGTTCAGCACCGGGTGCAGCAGGGTCTTCTTCTGTTTGCCCTTGCCGGTGGTGAGCACCACGTAGCGGGTGGTCGACTTCTTGCCGACGATCACCTTGGTGCCGGGCTTGTCCCAGTCCTTCGGCGCGGTGGGTTTGAACATGCCGAAGGCGCCGAAGCCCGCGACGACCAGCGCACCGACGACCACGCTCGGCAGGACCGCGCGCAGCGGTCGCGGAGCTCCCTCGTCGGAGCCGGTGGCCGAGGGTTGGAGGAATGCCGCCACCGTGCGTTTCTTCGCAAAGGTGTATGCGTTGAGCTCATCCCGCCGTGATGCCATGAGTCGCTGTTTCTCCCGTGTCTCCCCGCGCGGCACCGGGTGCGATCGCGCCCCGGACCCGTACCGGGCCCGCGACGCCGGACCTCGGTGCCGGACCGGCCCCCTACTATGCCTGCTGGCCGTCGGCGGCGATGGGGCGGGTAGGGTGATCCAGCCGCCGGAGCCCGCTCGGGACGGGCGGAATACGGGTGGAGTTGGGGACTGATGAACGGGGGGAACGCCGGAATGACGGCTTCCGCTACATCGACGCGTCCGGCCGGGAACACGCGCACCGCCGCGGCTCCCCCGGCCGACGGCCGGCCGTCCTCCCGCGGCTCCTCACGGCGGTCCGGCGAGGCGTCCGCCGCCCGACGGAGCGGTCCCACCGGGCAGTTCGGCCCATTCCGATTGCAACAGTTCGTCCTGCTGGAGATCGCGGTCGCGCTGCTGCTCGCCGCGTGGGTGATCGAGCCGCTGCTGCTCGCTCCGGCCGGTGTGATCGCCGCGCTCCTGGTGCTGCTGGCCGTGGTGCGTCGGCACCGCCGTTCGCTGCCGGAGTGGCTGGGGACCGTTCTCGCCCTGCGCACGCGTGCGCGCCGGGCCAACTCCTTCGAACTCCCCCCGGGTACGGAGCCCGGCATCGCCCCCGTCGTGGAGTGCGATCCGGCCCTGCGCACGTATGCGTTCAGCGACCGCGACCGGCGACCGGTGGGCATGATCGGCGACGGCACCTTCGTCACGGCCGTCCTCCGGGTGGAGCCCGACGACGCGGCGCTCCGGCACGACCGGTCGGCCCGCCCGCTGCCCCTGGCGCTCGTCCGGGACGTGCTCGAAGTCGACGGGATCCGGCTGGAGTCGGCGCAGGTCGTGCAGCACACCCAGCCGGCACCCGCGCCGCATCTGCCCCAGCAGTCCGTCGCCGCGCGCAACTACGCGCCGTTGCAGGCCCAGACGGGTTCGCCTGCCGTGCGCATCACCTGGATCGCGCTGAAACTCGATCCGGAACTCTGCCCGGAGGCGGTGCGGGCGCGGGGCGGGGGCCTCGCCGGGGCGCAGAAGTGCGTGGTGCGGGCCGCCGACCAGTTGTCCAGCAGGCTGGCCGGGGCGGGTTTCCGCGCGACGGTGCTGACCGAGCAGGAGCTGACGTCCGCGATCGCGACCTCGGTCTGCGCCAGTGCCTCGGCCATGGCACAGGCGGGCCGGAACGGGGCACCGGCGCGGCGCACCGAGGAGACGTCCCGGACCTGGCGTTGCGACGACCGTCGGCACACCACCTACTGGGTGGCCCGCTGGCCGCAGTTCGGAGGCGAGGGCGGTGCGGCGATGCCTCGGTTCGTCGCCCTGCTCACCTCCATGCCCGCCCTCGCCACGACGTTCAGCCTCACCCTGGGACACGGCGAGCGGCAGGGGGTCGCGATCAGCGGACACATCCGGATCACCGGGCGCAGCGACGAGGAACTGCTGGGCGCCCGCCACGAGTTGGAACGCGCCGCACGGGGCGTGAAGGCATCGTTGGTCCGGCTCGACCGCGAGCAGCTGCCCGGGGTCCTCGCCACACTGCCGCTCGGGGGTACGCGCTGATGTCCGCATTCACGGGTGCTCGCGCCCGACTCGGTTTCGGTCTGGTCGGCCCGCGCCGCGGGCGGCAGACGATCCCGCTCGACCAGTTGGCCCCACTGGCACTGCCGGTCGGGGACGACGGCGTGGTGATCGGTGTGGACGCCCAGGGCCGTCCCGCCGTGCTCGGTATCAACCGGCCGGACCCGTACGACGTGACGCTGATCGGCGGGTTGTGGACGGCGCAGGTGCTCGCGCTGCGCGCGGCGGCGACCGGGGCCCGGATCGTTGTGGAAACGGGCCGGGGCCAGGCGTGGACGGCACTCGCGCACGCCGCGGGAGGCGGTCAGCCGTGCGTCACGCTGCACGACGTGGGACGGGTGCCGCCGCAGGGACCGTCGGCGGGTTCACCGGTGGTCGTGGTGCGTGACTGCGGCATGCGCCCGCCGCGTGGGCGGGTGGTGTCCGCCCCCTGGCAGTCGGTGCTGACACTGCTGCCGTATCTGAGCCCGGTGGCACCGAGGTTGATGGAGAAGTCGTCCCTGGTCGGTGTGCAACGGGTGTCTCCCGACGAAGCCGCACAGATCGGCCGGATACTGCACCTTCCGGATGCCGAGACGCAGGCCCTGTCGACCCTGGCGGACGGAGTCACCCTCTGGTGCTCGGCCCGCGACCGGCAGTTCGTGATGACTCAGGCGACCGATGGCGAGACCGGATTGCTGGGTGGCGCGCGCCGGATGGACTGAGGAGCGGCTCCCCTCCCCGTTCTGTACGCGATGTTCGGCATTCCGTCAGCAGATATCCACCTTTTGACTGCTTCGCCCTTCGTCCTGTGCGCATTCGGTGCGTCCGTGCGGCGCGGCGTGACGCACGGGACAACTCTTGCGGTGCCGTACGGCCTGCCGGAGCGGGCCCCATGACGATTAGGGTGGGTCCGGGCGCGGCAGTAGAACCTGCGGGCAGGCGATGCGCGCCCCGGGGGAAGAGCCGGGCGCTCGGCAGGACGGAAACGGTCGCCCCCACCCATCAAGGCACAAGGGTGCTCGACCACACCAGGAGGCAAAGTGAACGGCGATCGGGACGAGATCCGCGGGGGCTGGAACAAGCCCGTCGACGAGTCGTCCGACGCGGAGCCCGCCGAGATGACGGGTGAGTTCACCATCGACTACACCCCGCCCGCCTGGTACACGCAGAACGCGCCGGGGGACTCGTCGGGCGGCGCCGGAACGCACCTGGCGCCGCCTCCCCCGCCCAGTGGGGCACCGCTCTCCCTGCCCGCGCCGCCGGCGGGCAGTGGTTTCGACGGCGCCTGGGCTCCGGCACCGCCGTCCGCACCGGCATCGGCACCGGACCCGGCTCCTGCCCCGGCCGCCGACACGGCTCGTCCCACCGCGGACGGCGCGGTGTCCTCCGCCGCGCAGGACACGACGCCCGCGCAGCACACGACGCCCGCGCAGCACACCACGGCAGGGGCGGCGGACCCGTTCGGGGGCGGCGACGTGGAGAGCGGTGCGACCATGCGGTTCTCGCCCGCCGCGTTGAAGCGGGAGATCGCCGAACGCGAGGAGGCGTCGCGGCACGGGGACGGGGACGCCCCGGACCTCGTGGCGCCGTCCGCGGTCACCGACTCCGGCACGGGTGTCGTTCCCGATGCCGCAGCGGGCTCCGACACCGGGAACGAGGGCGGAAAGTCCCCTTCCCGCCCCGACTCCGCCCTGTCGGCGCACCCGACTCCCGACGAGCCGACCGCCGCCGGACCGTCCGAATCCGCTCCGTCCGAGCCGGGTACGACGGGTTCCGGTGTGTCCGGCTCCGATCCGTCCGGGTCCGGCGTGGCGGACTCGACGGCCGACGTCGCATCGGAGGGCGCCGGGAGCGACGACGCGGGCGATGTCTCCGGGGAAACCGGAAGCGCCGCACCGCCGGACGCCGTCGCGCAGGCGGAGCCCCAGGACGCGCCGCCCGCGGACTCGGCGCAGGGGGCGCCCGCCGCGCCCACACCCTGGGCCCCCGCCCCGCCGCAGGGCGGCCTGCCGCCGCTGCCGCCCACCTTCCAGCCGGCGGCGCCCCAGCCCAACGCGCCGCAGCCCGCCCCCCAGTGGCCCGGTTCGGCGCAGGCCGTGCAGGCCCCCGGCGGCTACGGATTCCCGCAGGCCGGGGCGGCCCACGCCCCGCAGCCGCAGCAGGGCGGCTACGGATTCCCCCAGCAGCCCGCTCCCCCGGCCCAGCAGCAGGCACCGGCCCCCCAACCGCCGCAGGGCGGCTACGGGTTCCCGCAGCAGCCGCAGCCCGCTCAGGCCGCCCAGGTTCCCGGGGCGGCGCTGCCGCCCCAGGTCCCCCAGGCACCCGAGGCATCGCAGTGGCCCGCGCAGCAGGGAAGTGCCCCGCTGCCCCCGCAGGCACCGCAAACCCCGCAGGCACCGCAGACGGCTCAGGCCCCGCAGCCCCCGCACGTCCCGCAGCAGTCGGTTCCGGGCGCGCCCCTGCCCGCGCAGGTCGCCCCGCAGCCGCCCGCACAGCAGCAACTGCCGCAGCAGGACCCCGGACAGTCGCAGGGACAGCCGCAGGGGCAGCCCGTCGACCCGCGCACCGGAGCCGCCTGGCCGTCCCCGGTCACCCACGACCAGCGCGAGCGTTCGGTGCCCGGGGCCCCGCTCGGGTACACGGCGGCGGTGGAACTCTCCTCCGACCGGCTGGTGAGGGGCAAGCAGAAGGCGAAGAGCAGCCGCAACCCGTCCGCCGCGTCCCGCTTCAAGCTGGGCGGCAAGAAGGAGGAGGCCGAGCGGCAGCGCAAGCTCGGGCTGATCCGGACGCCGGTGCTGTCCTGCTACCGCATCGCGGTGATCAGCCTCAAGGGCGGCGTCGGCAAGACCACGACGACCACGGCCCTCGGCGCGACCCTCGCCACCGAACGGCAGGACAAGATCCTCGCCATCGACGCCAACCCGGACGCGGGCACCCTCGGCCGCCGGGTGCGCCGGGAGACCGGGGCCACGATCCGCGACCTGGTCCAGGCGATCCCGTACCTGAACTCGTACATGGACATCCGCCGCTTCACCTCGCAGGCGCCCTCCGGTCTGGAGATCATCGCCAACGATGTGGACCCGGCGGTCTCCACGACGTTCAACGACGAGGACTACCGGCGGGCGATCGACGTACTGGGCAAGCAGTACCCGATCATCCTCACCGACTCGGGCACCGGTCTGCTCTACAGCGCGATGCGCGGAGTACTGGACCTCGCCGATCAGCTGATCATCATCTCGACGCCGTCGGTCGACGGTGCCTCCAGCGCGTCCACCACGCTGGACTGGCTGTCGGCGCACGGGTACGCGGAACTGGTCCAGCGTTCCATCACGGTCATCTCCGGTGTCCGCGAGACCGGCAAGATGATCAAGGTCGACGACATCGTGCAACACTTCGAGACGCGCTGCCGAGGCGTCGTCGTCGTCCCGTTCGACGAGCACCTGGCGGCCGGTGCGGAGGTCGACCTCGACATGATGCGCCCCAAGACCCGCGACGCGTACTTCAACCTCTCCGCGATGGTCGCCGAGGACTTCGCCCGCGCCCAGCAGCAGCAAGGGCTCTGGACCGCGAACGGCGCCACCCCGCCGCCGCAGTACGCCCCGCCGATGCCCGGGCAGCAGCAGTACGCACCGCAGCAGCCGGGGCAGCCGGGGCAGCAGTCGCCGTACCCGCAGCAGCCCCAGCAGCCGTACGGCGGTCAGCCGCAGCAGCCGTATCCGCCGCATGCCGGACCCGGTGCCCAACAGGGCGGCTGGCAGCAGCCGCTGCCGCCCCGGGCCCAGCCCCCGGCGAACCCGGCCGGGCCGCCGCCCCACCAGCAGCCCGGCGCGCCGATTCCCCCTGGTCGGCCGAACCCGCCCGGCCCGGCCGAACCGCAGGGCCCCGTACCGCCCTCGGGCTGGCCGCAGCAACCGCCGTCAGCGCCTCAGCAGTAGGGCATCAGAGGTCTGAACCAATGAGGACCCGCACCGCCTCCGCGGTGCGGGTCCTTCCTGCATTCCCGCAGACCACACGCCGTTTCATGACCGTTGACGCGGCTCGACCACCGCTGATAAACCTTCGCTTCACCAGCTGGCGAACCAGAGCTCAACCCGCCTTCTCCGTGCGAGTCATGACGCGAGGTCCCTGACCATGGTCGAAAGAGTTCCACCCCGCCCCGCCCAGCCCCGCCCGCGGTGGCGTGCCCTTCTGGCCTCCGGCGCCGCCGCACTGGCGCTGACCGCGGCTTCCGTCGTCCCGGGCGTCCCCCTCGGTTCCGCACCGCAGCAGGCGCAGGCCGCGGACAGCGGCTCGTCCACACTTACCGTCGCCGTCGCGCAGAGCGTCGACTCGCTGAGCCCGTTCCTGGCGCAGAAGCTGCTCAGCACCAGCGTCTCCCGGCTCATGTACGACTTCCTGACGAACTATGACGTCAAGGACAACCACCCGATCCCCGCGCTCGCCACCAAGTGGGAGACCTCCGCGGACAAGCTGACCTGGACGTACACCATCCGCTCCGACTCCAAGTGGACGGACGGACAGCCGGTCACCGCCGAGGACGCGGCGTGGACGTTCAACAAGATAATGACCGACAACGGCGCCGCGCAGGCCAACGGCGCGTTCGTCACCAACTTCAAGAAGGTGACCGCTCCCAGCCCGACCGAGCTGGTCGTCGAGCTGAAGGAGCCGCAGGCCACCATGGCCTCGCTCGACGTGCCGATCGTCCCCAAGCACGTCTGGGAGAAGGTCGGCGACCTCTCCAAGTTCAACAACGACACGACGTTCCCGATCGTCGGCAACGGCCCGTTCGTCCTTACCGACTACAAGGTCGACCAGTACGTGAAGCTCAAGGCCAACAAGGACTACTGGCGCGGGAAGCCGAAGTTCGACGAGCTGGTCTTCAAGACCTACAAGGACCAGGACGCCGCGGTCGCCGCGCTGCGCAAGGGCGAGGTGTCCTTCGTCTCCGGTTCCCCAGCGCTGACGCCCGCCCAGGCCGCCTCGCTCAAGGGCGAGAAGAACATCAAGGTCAATGAGGGACCCGGCCGCCGCTTCTTCTCGCTTGCCGTCAACCCCGGGGCGCAGACCAAGGACCGCAAGAAATTCGGCGACGGCAACCCGGCCCTGCTCGACCAGAAGGTCCGCCAGGCCCTCTTCCTGTCCGTCGACCGCAAGACCATCGTCGACAAGGTCTTCCAGGGCCACGCCGTCGAGGGCCAGGGCTACATCCCTCCGCGCTTCTCCGAGTACTTCTGGCAGCCCTCCGCCGAGCAGAGCCTCGCCCACGACCCGGCCAGGGCGGCGAAGCTCCTCGACGAGGCGGGCTACCCGCTCAAGGGCGGCAAGCGGGTCGGCGAGGACGGCAAGCCGCTCGACCTGCGCATCCTGTGCCACGCCACGGACCCGAACGACAAGGCGATCGGGAAGTACCTCAAGGAGTGGTGGGGCAAGCTCGGTATCGGTCTCAAGGTCGACTGCCGCGACGACGTCTCCGTGCCCTGGTACGCCGGTGAATACGACCTCGCCTTCGACGGCTGGTCCGTCAGTCCGGACCCCGACGCCGTCCTCGGCATCCACACCTGCGCGGCGCTGCCGGTCAAGGCCAAGGAGAGTGCCGCCACCGACAACTTCATCTGCGACAAGACCTTCGACGAGCTCTACCGCAAGCAGCTCGCCGAGTACGACCCGGCCAAGCGCGCGGACCTCGTCAAGCAGATGCAGTCGTGGCTGTACGACTCCGGGTACATGAGCGTCATCGCGTACCCCAACGCGGTCGAGGCGTACCGCACCGACCAGATCAAGTCCATCACCACCATGCCCGAGGCCGCCGGCAACATCTACGGGCAGGACGGCTACTGGAGTTGGTGGTCGGCAGTTCCGGCGGGCGACGACGGTGCGGGCGGGGCGGGCGGCTCCGGCTCGGATTCCGGCTCCACCGGCGTCGTCATCGGCATCGTCGTGGTGGTCGTCGTACTCGCCGGGGGCGGTCTGCTCCTCGCGAAGCGCCGCCGCACCACCGCGGACGACCGCGAGTAGGGACCGGTCACGAAAGACCGGCGGGCCGGCCCGGCGGCCGCCCGCCGGTCCCCGTTGCAGCACGAGTAACGAGAGTTCCCCATGACAGCTGACAGCACTCCGGCGCTCGTGCAGAACGCGGACGTGGACACCGACGGGCCGGCCCCGGCCGGCCCGTCGGGCGCCCGCGGTCCACGGGCGCGCAACACCAAGGCATATCTCCGGTACGTCGCGGCCAAGATCGGTGGCGCGCTCGTCTCCCTCTTCGCCGTACTGGTCACCAGCTTCTTCCTCTTCCGGCTCCTGCCCAACGACCCGGTCAAGCAGATGACCGGCGGTCGCCGCATGTCCGCCGAGCAACTCCAGTCGCTCCGGCACCAGTTCGGGCTGGACCAGCCGCTCTGGAAGCAGTTCACCAGTTATGTGGGCGACGCGCTGACCGGGGACTTCGGCATCTCCTACCAGTTCCACACCCCCGTCATCGACAAGATCGTCGAGGCGCTCCCGGCGACGCTGCTGCTCACCGGCACCGCGTACGTCCTCTACACCGCGCTCGGCATCTGGCTGGGCACCCGCACCGCCTGGCGCAACGGCTCCATGAGCGACCGCTTCAACACCGCGTTCGCGCTGACGCTCTACTCGGTCCCGTCGTTCTGGCTGGGGCTGCTCCTGATCATCGTCTTCTCGGTGGGCGTCGGGCCGGTCCCCGGACTGTTCCCGACCGGCGGCATGGAGTCGGGCGGCGAGAGCGGCCTCGGGTATGTCGTCGACGTGGCGCACCACCTGGTGCTTCCGGTGATCACCCTGGTCGCGGTCGGATACGCGCAGACGCTCCTGGTGATGCGCTCCTCGCTGCTCGACGAAATGGGCAGCGACTACCTGACCACGGCCCGTGCGAAGGGGCTGCGCGACGACGCCGTGCGCCGCAGGCACGCGGTGCCCAACGCGATGCTGCCGACGTTCACGCTGATGTTCGTGAACCTGGGGCATGTGGTCGCCGGGCAGATCCTCGTCGAGACGGTGTTCTCCTGGCCGGGCCTCGGCGGCCTCTTCTACCAGGCGCTCAGCGTGCCCGATCTCCCCCTCGTACAGGCGCTGTTCTTCGTGTTCGCCACCGCGGTGATCCTAGCGAACACCCTTGCCGACGTGCTGTATCCGCTGCTCGATCCCCGGGTGGGCCGATGACGACCGAATCCATGCCCACGCCCACGCAGACCGGGGCGGCCGGGAACCCGCGCGCGCTGGCCCGGGCCCGCAAACGGCAGTCCGCCGCCCGGTTCTGGCGCGAATACCGCAGACACCGGGGCGGCCTGTGGGGACTGGGAGCACTGGTCCTGATCGCGCTGGTCGCCGTCTTCGCGCCGCAGCTCGTCGGCGCCGATTCGCAGAGCGTGACCGGCGCCCCGGGCGGTCCGCTGGAGTCGCCCAGCGGCGCGTTCCCGCTCGGTACCGACCAGTTCGGGCGCAGCGTGCTGGCCCTGCTGGTGTGGGGGGCCAGGATCTCGTTGACGGTCGGTCTGCTCGCGGCCTTCCTCTGCGTCGCCATCGGTACGGTCGTCGGCATCGTCGCGGGACACTTCCACGGCTGGTACTCGACGGTCCTGATGCGGGTCACCGACTGGTTCCTGGTGATGCCGACCCTGGTCCTGGCCATCGCGCTCGCCACCGTGATGGACCGCTCGATGTGGACGGTCGTCATCGCGATCGGCGTCACCACCTGGCCGACCACGGCCCGCCTCGTCCGCGCCCAGACCCTGGCCGTGGAGTCCCGCCCGTACATCGAGCGGGCGCGGGCCCTGGGCGGCGGACACGGGCACATCATGGTGCGGCATGTCCTGCCGAACGTGATGCCGCTGGTGCTGGCGCAGACCACGCTGGTGATCTCCAGCGCGATCCTGACCGAGGCCACGCTGGCCTTCCTCGGCCTGAGCGACCCGACCGTCACCTCCTGGGGCGGCATGCTCCAGGACGCCCGCGAGGCGGGCGCGGTGAGTTCGGGCAACTGGTGGTACCTGGCCCCGCCGGGCATCGCCATCGCCGCGGTCGCCCTGGCGTTCACCCTGTGCGGACGCGCCATCGAGTCCGTCCTCAATCCCAAGCTGGGGGTGGCCCGTTGAGTACCACGAGCAATCACGAGGCACCGCTCCTCGACATCCGCGACCTCACGGTGACGTACCCCGGCGGGGCACAGGCCGTCCGCGGGGTGAACCTCACCGTCGAGGCGGGGCAGAAGCTCGGCATCGCCGGTGAGTCGGGCTGCGGGAAGTCGACCCTGGCGCTCGCGCTGCTGCGGCTGCTGCCCGCCGGGACGAAGGTCACCGGCGAGATCCTGCTGAACGGCGAGGACGTCCTCGCCATGAAGTGGGGGCGGGTCAGGGCGGTGCGCTGGGCGGGGGCCTCGATCGTCTTCCAGGGCGCCATGCACTCCCTCAACGCGGTGCACCGCATCGGGGACCAGATCGCCGAACCGATCCTGCTGCACGGGAAGGCGACCCGGGCCGGGGCTGCCCGCAGGGCCGGCGAGCTCCTGGAGCAGGTGGGCCTGCCGGCGGCCCGCGCGGACTCCTATCCGCACGAGCTGTCCGGCGGCCAGCGGCAGCGCGTGATGATCGCGATGGCGCTCGCCTGCGACCCGGGCCTGATCGTCGCGGACGAGCCGACCACGGCGCTCGACGTGATGGTCCAGGCCCAGATCCTGCGGCTGATCGAGGAACTGGTGTCCGAGCAGGATCTCGGCCTGATGATGATCAGCCATGACCTCGCGGTGCTCTCGGACACCTGCGACCGGCTCGCGGTGATGTACGCGGGCCGGGTCGTGGAGGAGGGCCCGGCGTCCGAGGTCCACCGCGACGCCCGCCACCCGTACGCCAGGGCGCTGTCCGGCGCGTTCCCGCGCATCGGCGACCCCGCCTCCCGGTTCGCGCCCCGCGGACTGCCCGGCGACCCGCCGGACCCGTCGGCGCTGCCGGACGGCTGCACCTTCCACCCGCGCTGTCCCTCGGCGCTGGACTCCTGCGCGACGCGGGACCAGGAGCTGCGGGAGGCGGGGCCCGCACGACGGGCCGCCTGCGTGCTGGTGGAACCACCGGCGACGGCCGCGGACCGGCCGGACGCCGAGGAAGCGAGGAGCACACCATGACCCCCACCTCGGCGCTGCTCAGCGCCCAGGACCTGAAGGTCGTCTTCCCCGGCCGACGCGGGGCCGCCCCGGCGCGCGCCGTGGACGGCGTCGATCTGGACATCCGGCCCGGCGAGATCGTCGCGCTGGTCGGCGAGTCCGGTTGCGGCAAGTCGACGCTGGCGCGTTCGCTGCTGGGTCTGGTGGAGCCGACGTCCGGACGGGTGACCTTCGACGGCAGGCCGCTCGACTACGGGAGCCGGGCGCTGAAGGCGTACCGCAAGCGGGTGCAGCTGGTGCTCCAGGATCCGAGCGGTTCGCTCAACCCCCGGCACACGGTGTACGACGCCGTCGCCGAGGGGCTGCGCATCCACGGGTACGCGGGGGACGAGCGGGCGGCGGTGGCCGACGCGCTGTCGCGTGCCGGGCTGCGGCCCCCGGAGCGGTTCTTCCTGCGCTATCCGCACGAGCTGTCCGGCGGTCAGCGCCAGCGGGTGGTGATCGCGGGTGCCCTGGTGCTGGAACCGGAACTCATCGTCGCGGACGAGCCGGTGGCCTCGCTGGACGCCTCGGTGCGCGGCGAGATCCTGGCCCTGCTGCTGCGGCTGCGGGACGAATTGGGCCTGTCCGCCCTGGTGGTCACGCACGATCTGGGACTCGCCTGGAACATCGCGGACCGGGTCGCGGTGATGTACCTCGGCCGCATCGTGGAGACGGGCGAGGTGGAGCAGATTCTCACGGCTCCCCGCCATCCGTACACCCGGGCGCTGCTCTCGGTGCTGCCGGAGGCCGGGGCCGATCCGGTGGTGCTGACGGGCGAGCCGCCGGACCCGTCGGCGGTGCCGTCCGGCTGCCGGTTCCACGCCCGCTGCCAGGTCCTGGCGTCGGGCGAGGCGGAGCGGGCGGGCGTCGCCGAGGCGTGCCGCACGCAGGACCTGCCGGTGCTCGCGGGCGGCGGGCGGACGCAGGTCGCCTGCCACTGGGCGAACACGGTCACGAAGCCGCGGACCTGAGACGGGGCGACCGGGGCCGGGACCGTTGCGACGGTCCCGGCCCCGGTCGTGTCCCGACGAGCGGAAGGGGTCCCGACGGCCTCTCAGCCGCGCTCGTACGCGGCGACCAGTTCGCTGCACCGCTTCACGTCGGCGGCCATCGCTACCAGCAGCTCGTCGATCGAGTCGAACTTCAGCATCCCCCGCACATAGGCGAGGAAGTCCACCGAGACGTGGAGCCCGTACAGGTCGAGGCCGACGCGGTCGATCGCGTACGCCTCCACCGTCCGCTCCGTGGCGTCGAACTGCGGGTTGGTGCCGACCGAGATCGCGGCGGGCATGGCCTCGCCGTTCACATTGAGCCAGCCCGCGTAGACGCCGTCGGCGGGGATCGCGGTGTGCGGCAGGGTCTCCACGTTGGCCGTGGGGAAGCCCATCTCGCGGCCGCGCTGGGCGCCGCGGACCACGATGCCCTCGACGCGGTGCGGCCGGCCCAGGATCTCCGCGGCGCCCGCGACGTCGCCCTCGGCGACCAGGCGCCGGGTGAGGGTGGAGGAGAACGGCTCGCCGCCGCCCGCCTCGCCGCTCACGGAGAGGTCGATGACCTCGACGTCGTAGTCGTAGGTGGCTCCGAACTCGGCGAGCAGCTGCACGTTCCCGGCCGCCCGGTGGCCGAAGCGGAAGTTCGGCCCCTCGATGACCAGACGCGCGTGCAGCTTGTCGGCGAGCACCTTCACGATGAAGTCGGCGGGTGCGAGCTTGGAGAACTCGATGGTGAAGGGGAGGACGAGCATCGCGTCGACGCCGAGTTCGGCCATCAGCTCGGCGCGCCGGTGGTGCGGGGCGAGCAGGGGGGGATGGCTGCCGGGGCGGACGACCTCGCTGGGGTGCGGGTCGAAGGTCACCACGACCGACGGCACACCCAGTTCCCGCGCCCGCTCGACGGCTCGCCCGATGATCAGCTGGTGCCCGCGGTGCACCCCGTCGTAGGAGCCGATGGTGACGACGCTGCGTCCCCAGTCCTCGGGGATGTCCTCCAAGCCACGCCAGCGCTGCACTGTGACCGCTCCTCGCCCGAACCCGTGTACGTGAGATTGCCTGTTACGCAGGTCTAAGACTGCCATGCTCACGCCCCGCGGCCCGCATCGGCATCGGCTTCGGCCCCTCGGGGGCCGCCACCGCGGCCCTCGCCCCGGGGCCGACGAGGGCCGCCCATTCCTGCGGGGCCTCGGCCAGCCAGTCGGCGATCAGGGCGGCGAATCCCGGCACGTCACGGGCCCGGGCGGCCAGCAGGCCGTCGAACCGGGCCGCCCCCTCGGGGGTACGGACCAGCAGCGTTCCGGTGCGGTGGACCAGGGCGCGGGTGCGGGCCGGGGCGCGCTCGGCCGCGCCGTCCGCGGCGGCCCGCAGCAGGGCTTCGAGCACCGCGGGATCGCGGTGGGCGCCCTGCTCGAAGTCGAGCAGCACCTCCAGCAGCTCGCCCCGCAACTGCCCGGACGCCGGGCCGCCCGGCGCGGCGAACACCCCGGCGAGCGCCGCGCGCACCGGCGGCGCCACCGGGTCTTCCCGCAGCAGCGCGGTCAGCAGGGGAAGCAGCAGGGCGCGGGCGGCGGGGCCGTGTTCCAGCCGCCGGTCGACGTACGCGGCCACCTGGGCGGCGCCGTCGGGATGGACCCCGGCATACGCCCGGACCAGGTCGGCGGCGTGCAGGGCCGGGGTGGGATCGTCGATCCCGGCGAGAGCGCGCAGCACCTCCCCCGCGCCCCGGTCGGGCCGGGTGAGCCGCTCCCGCAGTGCGGCGAGCACCAGCTCCCGGTGGGTGGGCAGTGCGGCGGCGAGGGCTTCGACGGGCAGCGGCGGCTCGGCCGCGACGAAGGCCCGCAGCGCCCGCCGGATGCTGCGGTCCCGGGTTCGCGGGTCCTGGACGAGGAGGGTGAGCGCGGGACCGTGCAGGGCGGTGTCGCCGGGGCGGTCCAGCAGGGCATCGGCGGCGGCGTGCAGCAGGGCGCGGTCGCCGTCCCGGGGGGCGTGCGCGGCGGTGAGCAGGGCGTAGGAGGCGGCGGCGGCCCGGCGGTCTGGGTACTCCTCGTCGCGGGCCCAGCGCTCGACGGCCCGGCACAGGGCGGACGGCTCGTCCTCGACGAGGGCGGCGAGCAGTTCCGCGGCCCTGGGGTGGGCGGTGGCGACGAGAGTGTCGGCGAGGTCGTCGACGGCCAGGTCCCGTCGGGCATGGAGCAGGGCCTGGGCCGCGGCGGCCACGGTCGGGCGCGGCACGGCGCCGTCCCCGGCGGGCAGCGGGCGCTCGTCGGAGAACCAGGCGCAGAGCAGGGGCTGTACGGTCCGGGGCCGGTCGGCCAGGCGGCGGGCGACGGCGTCGAGATACCGTTCGTCGGCCTCGCCGCCGGGGTCGTCGTCCCGCGGTCCTCCCCGGCGCGGCGGGTCGGCGGGGACGAGACGGCGCAGCAGGTCGATCCGGTCCGCCTCCGGCAGCCCGAGCCGTCGCCAGAACCATGGGCCGAACTCGGCGTACACCCGAGGGGTTCCCGGCCCGCCCGCGGTGGCGTGCCGGACGACGAGGCCGGTGAGCAGTCGCAGCACGCCGAGATGGGGCCGGGCATCGGGCACCCGGAGCAGGGTGCGCGAGAGCAGGTGTGCCGCCCACCAGCGGGCGTCCTGCCGGGCGCGCTCCCCCGCCGCCGCTGCCGGGCCGCGCGCCAGCCGGTCCAGGGCCTCGATGAGGTCGGCCAGTCGGTGCGCCAGCGCCTCGGGCCCCTGTCGGCGGCCCAGGAGCAGCAGGGCGTGGATCACCGGCCCGGTCCGGTGCCGCGGCACGGGCAGGGCCCGCGGCCCCGCCGCCCGTCCGGGCGTCGTCGGCGGGTCCGCCGCGGCCGGCGCCCCCGTCCGCATCACCGCGGTCGGCGCCTCGGAGGCGGGCGGGCGGTCGTGGTGGCTCCGGGGCCGCCTCGGCCGCGGTACCCGGGGACCGGTCGCCGGGACGCCCCGCCGCGGCCCCCGTTCCACGGCCCCGGGCGCTCCCTCCGCCGACCCGGTCCGCTTCTCCGCGTGCCCGGCTTCCCCGTGCCCCGCCGCCTCGTGCCCCGCGCCCTCCGCGTGCCGACGGTGGACCAGGGCGTGCAGTGCCGCGTCCAGGTCCAGGTGGGCCCCCTGCACCCAGTCGCCCAGCTCCTCATGGGCGAAGCGGTAGCCCGCGCCCGCCGGGACGATCAGGCCCTCGGTGAGAACCGCCGACGCCCAGCCGGTGCGCCAGGGGAAGACCTCCTCGAACGCCGTCCGGTCGAGTTCGCCCTGCCCCGGGCCGAGACAGCGCCGGGCCGCCTCGTGCACCTGCCCGGCCACCCGGGCGGCCAGGCGGCGGATCGCCGTGCCGCCGGGCGGCGGGCCGGAGAGGGCCGCGATGCGGACCGCGACGCGCAGGCACATCAGGTCCAGGTGGGCGCCGAAGACGTCCTCCGTGTCCGGCCGCCCGGCGACGTCCGGGGGTAGTGCCTCGCGCACCTCGGCGAACAGGCGCAGGGTGAGCGGGTGCCGGTCGTGCCCGGGGGCGAGCGTGTCCGGCGGGATGGCGTACCGTTCCCGGGCCCGTTCGGCCTGGGCCGCGGTGAGGTCGCCGAGCCGGAGCGCGTACGGCGTGCGCGCCGCCCGCCCGGCGGGCCGGTGCAGCGCGTGGGACGGGCAGAGCGCCCCGGCCGTCTCCCAGTGCTCCGGCGTGCAGGCGATCACGAGCCGCGCGCCGTTCGCCCGCAGCCAGTCGACCGTTCCCGCGGTCCACCGTGCCGGGTCGTGGGCCAGTGCGGGCGGCATCTCCTCGGGCCCGTCCAGGAGGACGAGCAGCGGGCTCCCGCTCTCCGCCGCCAGCCGGGCCACGCGTTCGGGGGTCGTGTCGGCGTCGTTCTCGGGCCGGGGGCGGCACGTGCCGCCCCCGGCCGCGACGATCCGCCCGGCCCGTCGGAGCGTCCGGGCGATCGCGTCGGCGACCGAGGCGTCGCCGGTCAGCAGGTCGGCGCCGCGCAGCCAGACCGTGGGGGCGGGAACCCGGCCGCGGGCCCGGCGGGCGGCGAGCGCGGCGAGTTCGGTGGACCGGCCGGTGCCCGGTGCCCCGACCAGGCCGAGGACGACGGCGGGCCCGTGCGGCGTCGCGGGCGGCGGGCAGGCGGGGAACGTGAAGGCGGTGAGTTCCGCCCCGATGTCCGGGCGTTCCACCGGGTCGGGGCCGCCGGCCGGTCCGCCCGCCGCGCCGAGCGACGTGGCCGTCAACTGCAGGGCCCCCGCGAGATTGAGGTCGCGGCCGTACCCGGGCACGCCCGTCGCATTGCGCCGCAGCAGCGCCCCCAGCGGGCCGTCCGCGCCCGCGCGGCCGAGCGGCACGGCGAAACCCGCGCCGGGGTGACCGGCCCGCAGCGCGGTGCCCAGCACGGCGAGCACCGCGCCGGTGTCCGGGTCGACGACGGGCCCGCCCACGGCAGCACCGCGCAGCCGCAGCGCGTCCGCGCCGTCCGTGCCGAGCGCCAGTTCCAGGGCACCGTCGATCCGATGGCGAAGGCCGTTCGCGGTGTACGTCACCGGGGTCGTACCGAGCACCCGCGCCTCGCGCCAGCCGTGCGCGGCGATCGTCACGTACGTCCCGGCGGCGATCCGGTCCCGCAGGGCGATCGGAGCGGGCTCCACGCCGAGAACGGACGGCCCGCCGGTGCGCAGCAGGGCGAGGTCGAGTTCGGGCAGTGCGACGACGTCCGCGGCCCCGACGCGGCAGTCATGGCCGTCCGCTCCGCGCAGGACGAACCGACCGAGGCCGTCGACGGCCTCGTGGCTGGTCACCACCGTGCCGCGGTCGTCGGCGACGAATCCGGTGCCCCGCGGCCGACCGGCCGGATCACAGATGCGTACCAGCGCCGGCCGGTCCTCACTCCCCATGGTCCGACGGTAGGACGACGAAGATCGGCGCACGCACCGATCGGAGTAAAAGCGCCCCCGGCACACCCCCGTTTCACTCCGTGCGCCTGCTCGTTGGGGTGAATCCGAGGTGTCCGGTGGACAGCAACCCCTGGGGGATCGCGGGGCGGGCGGAGTGACCGCCGCCCGCCCCGCACCGGATTCCCCGGGTCCGGGCCCCGGTCAGGCGAAGACGGCGAGGCTCTTGGCCTTGCCCTTCTGCTCCTCGACGAGGACCAGGAACCGTCCGTCGGGTCCGAAGACCGCGACCGGTCCCGGCGGGAAGGCCGGCATGTCCAGCCGTACACCGTTCAGCAGCAGCCTGGCGCGCTTCTCGTCCACGTCCCAGCGGGGGAACGCGGAGGCGGCGGCCTCGGCCACCGGCATCACGGTCAGCTCCTCCTGGTGCTGGTCGAGGGTCCGGGCCACGTCGAGACCGTACGGGCCCACCCGGGTGCGCCGCAGCGCGGTCAGGTGTCCGCCGACGCCGAGCCCGGCGCCGAGGTCGCGGGCGATCGCCCGGATGTACGTGCCGGAGGAGCAGACCACGGAGACGACGAGATCGACGACCGGTGTGCCGTCCTCGGCGGTCTCCTCGCGCACGTCGTAGACGCGGAAGGACGAGATCGTCACCGGTCGGGCCGGGATCTCGAACTCCTCGCCGCCGCGCACCCGGGCGTAGGACCGCTTGCCGTCGATCTTGATGGCACTGACCTTGGACGGCACCTGCATGATCGGGCCGGTCAGGGCCGCGACACCGGCGTCGATGGCGTCACGGGTCACCCCGGAGGCGTCGGTGGACGAGGTGATCTCGCCCTCCGCGTCGTCCGTGACGGTGTTCTGGCCGAGCCGGATCGTGCCGAGGTACTCCTTCTCGGTCAGTGCGAGGTGGCCCAGCAGCTTGGTGGCGCGTTCCACCCCGAGCACGAGCACGCCCGTCGCCATCGGGTCCAGCGTGCCGGCGTGGCCGACCCGCCGGGTGCGGGCGATGCCGCGCATCTTGGCGACGACGTCGTGCGAGGTGAAGCCGGCCGGCTTGTCGACGACGACCAGGCCGTCCTCGGGCCGGACGCCGTCCCTGCCCGGGGCAGCCGTCCGCGCGCTCCCCCGGTCGGGCGTCTTGTTCTGCGATGTCATTCGGAGGCGGTGTCCTCGTCGTTCTCGCCGTCGGCCTTGCGGTACGGGTCGGCGCCGCCGGCGTAGGTGGCGCCCGAGGACGCCTGGCGCACCCGCGCGTCCGAGGCCCGGGCCTTGTCGAGGAGGTCCTCGATGGTCCTGGCGTTCTCCGGAAGGGCGTCGGCCACGAACGTCAGCGTGGGGGTGAACTTGGTCCCCGCCGCCGCCCCGACCGCCGACCGCAGCACGCCCTTGGCGCTCTCCAGTCCGGCCGCCGCGCTGGCCCGCTCCTCGTCGTCGCCGTAGACCGTGTAGAAGACCGTGGCCTCCCTCAGGTCACCGGTGACCCGGGTGTCCGTGATCGTCACGTGCGTGCCCAGACGGGGGTCCTTGATACCGCGCTGCAGTTTCTGGGCGACCACCTCCTGGATGAGGTCCGCCAGCTTCTTCGCCCGCGCGTTGTCGGCCACTGGTCCGTCTCCTTCTCGCCTTCAGGACAGGCGGCCGAGGGGTGGCGTCCACCACCCCTCGCCCGTCCCTTCTTCCTACTCAGTCGTCTTCGTCGCTGTGCAGCCGCCGCCGTACGGACAGCAGCTCCACTTCCGGCCGGGCGGCCACCAACCGCTCGCACCGGTCCAGGACATCCGCGAGGTGTCCGGTGTCCCCGGACACCATGGCAAGGCCGATCTCGGCCCTGCGATGGAGATCCTGGCCGCCCACCTCCGCCGCACTCACCGCGTACTTGCGCTGGAGTTCGGCGACGATCGGACGGATGACGGAACGCTTCTCCTTCAACGACCGTACGTCGCCGAGAAGCAGATCGAAGGACAGTGTCCCCACATACATGAATGCCCGGATGTCCCGCCGGTTCGGGTTCGCGCCCCACCAGAACTTGGCGGGGACACCAGAACCGTACACGGAACGGCCGGGGCCGATCGACGGAAATACGACCCGTCGATCGGCCCCGACTGTTGCGAGGAGTTCCGGGAAGTGCCTTCCCGGAATCCCCCGTGGATCAGCCTCGCGGCTTCTCGCGCATCTCGTACGTCGCGATGACGTCGTCGACCTTGATGTCGTTGAAGTTTCCGAGGTTGATACCGCCCTCGAAGCCTTCGCGGATCTCGGTGACGTCGTCCTTGAAGCGACGCAGACCGGAGATGGTGAGGTTCTCCGCGATGACCTTGCCATCGCGCAGCAGGCGCGCCTTGGTGTTGCGCTTGACCTCGCCGGACCGGACGAGCACACCGGCGATGTTGCCCAGCTTGGACGAGCGGAAGATCTCGCGGATCTCCGCCGTGCCGAGCTCGACCTCTTCGTACTCCGGCTTGAGCATGCCCTTGAGGGCCGCCTCGATCTCCTCGATCGCCTGGTAGATGACCGAGTAGTAACGGACGTCCACGCCCTCGCGCTCGGCCATCTGCTGCGCACGCCCGGCGGCGCGCACGTTGAAGCCGATCACGATCGCGTCGGAGCCGGTCGCCAGGTCGATGTCCGACTCGGTGACCGCACCCACACCGCGGTGCAGGACCCGGATGTCGACCTCGTCGCCGACGTCGAGCTGGAGCAGCGAGGACTCCAGGGCCTCCACCGAACCGGACGCGTCGCCCTTGATGATGAGGTTGAGTTCCTGGACCAGACCGGCCTTGAGCGCCTCGTCGAGGTTCTCCAGGGAGAACCGGACGCCCTTGCGGGCGAAGTTGGCGTTGCGCTCGCGGGCGGCGCGCTTCTCGGCGATCTGGCGGGCCGTACGGTCCTCGTCGACCACCAGGAAGTTGTCGCCGGCACCCGGGACGTTGGTGAGACCGAGCACGAGGACGGGGGTCGACGGACCCGCTTCCTCGACGTTCTCGCCCTTGTCGTCGAGCATGGCGCGCACGCGGCCGTAGGCGTCACCGGCGACCATCGTGTCGCCGACGCGGAGGGTACCGCGCTGGACGAGGACGGTGGCGACGGCGCCGCGACCGCGGTCGAGGTGGGCCTCGATCGCGATGCCCTGCGCGTCCTGCTCCGGGTTGGCCCGCAGGTCGAGCGAGGCGTCCGCGGTCAGGACCACGGCCTCCAGCAGCTCGTCGATGTGCAGCCCCTGCTTGGCGGAGATGTCGACGAACATGGTGTCGCCGCCGTACTCCTCGGCCACCAGACCGAACTCGGTGAGCTGGCCGCGCACCTTGGTCGGGTCGGCGCCCTCGACGTCGATCTTGTTGACCGCGACCACGATCGGCACGTCGGCCGCCTTGGCGTGGTTCAGCGCCTCGATCGTCTGGGGCATCACACCGTCGTTCGCCGCCACCACGAGGATCGCGATGTCGGTGGACTTCGCACCGCGGGCACGCATGGCGGTGAACGCCTCGTGACCCGGGGTGTCGATGAAGGTGATCCGACGGTCCTCGCCGTTGACCTCGGCGGAGACCTGGTAGGCACCGATGTGCTGGGTGATGCCGCCGGCCTCGCCCGCGACGACGTTCGTCTTGCGGATCGCGTCCAGCAGTCGGGTCTTTCCGTGGTCGACGTGACCCATGACGGTCACGACCGGCGGACGCGGAGTGAGCGCCTCGTCGCCGCCCTCGTCCTCGCCGAACTCGATGTCGAAGGACTCGAGCAGCTCGCGGTCCTCCTCCTCCGGGCTGACGATCTCGAGGACGTAGTTCATCTCGTCCGCGAGCAGCTTGAGGGTGTCGTCGGAGACGGACTGCGTCGCCGTGACCATCTCGCCGAGGTTCATCATCACGGCGACGAGCGACGCCGGGTTGGCGTTGATCTTCTCCGCGAAGTCGGTGAGGGAGGCACCGCGCGACAGACGGACGGACTGCCCGTTGCCGCGGGGCAGCATGACGCCGCCCACCGACGGGGCCTGCATGGCCTCGTACTCCTGGCGCCTCTGCCGCTTCGACTTGCGACCACGACGCGCCGGACCGCCGGGACGGCCGAACGCACCCTGCGTGCCACCACGGCCACCGGGGCCGCCGGGACGACCACCGAAGCCGGGACGACCGCCGAAGCCACCGCCACCACCGGGACGACCGGCGCCACCGCCACCGCCACCGGGACGACCGGCGAAGCCGCCGCCACCGCCACCGGGACCGGCCGGACGACCGGCGAAGCCGGGACGACCGCCGCCGCCGCCACCCGGGCGACCGCCGCCGCCGGGACCGCGGCCACCGCCGGGGCCACCACCGGGACGCGGGCCCGCGGCGGGACGCTGCGGCATCATGCCCGGGTTCGGACGGTTGCCACCGGGACCGCCACCGGGACGGGGCGCCTGCGGACGCGGCATGCCGCTCGGGGTCGGACGGGGACCGCCCTGGCCCTGGGGACGCGGCGCGCCACCGGGTCCGCCCTGCGGACGCGGGGCCGGACGGTCCTGGCCGCCGCCGGGACGCGGGGCGCCACCGGGACGGGGCGCCTGCGGACGGGCCATGCCCGTCGAGCCGCCGGACGTGAAGGGGTTGTTGCCCGGACGGGGACCGGCCGGACGTGCGCCGGGGCGCGGGGCACCCTGGCCGCCCGGACGGGCCGGACGCTCGCCGCGACCGCCGTCACGGCCGCCGTCGCGCTGACCGCCGGCCGGGGCCGGACGGGCGGGACGGGGACCGGGAGTGGCGCCCGTGGGACGCGGTGCCTGCTGCTGCGGCGCGGCCGGCTGGGCCGGGGCCGAGAACTCCGCGGCGGGCACCGGCTTGGCCGGCGCGGGCTTCGGCGCGGGCCTCGGGCCGGGACGCGGCCCGGGAGAAGGTGCCGCCGAGGGAGTGCTGCTCGCCGGAGCGGCGGGGGCCGGCTTGGGGGCCGGGGCGCCGGGCTTCGGGGCAGCGGGACGTGCCGCGGCGGCCGGGGAGGGCGCCGAGGGCTTCGCGGGCGTCGCCTTGCGGGGCGCGCCAGGCTTGGCAGCGGGCTTGCCGGCGCTGCCGCCGGGCCCCTGCAGTGCGTCAGTCAACTTGCGTACAACCGGCGCCTCGATCGTCGAGGACGCCGAACGGACGAATTCACCGAGTTCTTGGAGCTTGGCCATGACGACCTTGCTCTCCACACCGAACTCCTTGGCGAGTTCGTATACCCGGACCTTAGCCACTTCGCTCCTTTTAGGTCCGGGTTACCGCCGGACCGTCGCTACTTCATGGGCGTACTCATCGCGTACTCATCGAGTGCTCATCGCAATCTCGACCTACTTCCAACTCGCGAGGTACCTGACCGCACGGGGTTCCGTGCCGTTCACTTCTTACGGTGTCGCCCGCTCGACGAGCCCCCGCACCGCGGTGGTGTCGAACGGCCCCTTGGCCTTGAAGGCCCGGGGGAAGGCCCGGCGGCGAACCGCCAGGTCCAGACAGACGGAGACCGGGTGCACGTACGCACCCCGGCCGGGCAGCGTACCGCGAGGATCGGGGACACAGACGTCCCCGTCCGCGACGATGCGCAGCAACTCGTGCTTGGCCGCCCGCTCCCGGCATCCCACACAGGTTCGCTCAGGGCACGCGCGGGCCTGCGTCCGGCCAGACACGTCCAAGTCTACCTCCCCGCACCGACCTCACCCCTTTGGGGCAAAAATCGAACGCATGTTGTCGTGATCTCAGCGGCCTGTCGCCGGGATGTATTCCCTCCGCCCGCACGGGACCGGCGGGCGCCCGGCTCGTCCCCGCCCCGGATTCCCGGGGCGGAGCCGGGGCCGCGCCCGGGGACGCGCCACCGGAACTGCCCGCTCCGGTGGCGCGAACGCCTGCCCCCGATGGCGGGATCAGCCGCGCTCCGACCGCTCGCGGGCCCGCTCGGCCCGCTGCCGGTCGGCGGCATCGCGCTCGGCCTCGGTCTCGGTGTCCGGGCGGATGTCGATGCGCCAGCCGGTGAGGCGGGCGGCCAGCCGGGCGTTCTGCCCCTCCTTGCCGATCGCGAGCGACAGCTGGTAGTCCGGGACGGTGACCCGGGCCGAGCGCGCGCCGAGATCCACGACCTCGACCTTGCTCACCCGTGCGGGCGACAGGGCGTTGGCGACCATCTCGGCCGGGTCGTCCGACCAGTCCACGATGTCGATCTTCTCGCCGTGCAGCTCGGCCATGACGTTGCGCACCCGGCCGCCCATCGGGCCGATGCAGGCGCCCTTGGCATTGAGCCCGGAGCGGGTGGAGCGGACCGCGATCTTGGTGCGATGTCCGGCCTCGCGGGCGATCGCGCAGATCTCGACGGAGCCGTCGGCGATCTCCGGGACCTCCAGCGCGAACAGCTTCTTCACCAGGTTGGGGTGCGTGCGCGACAGCGTCACCGACGGCCCGCGGACCCCCTTGGCGACCCGGACGACATAGGTGCGCAGGCGCAGGCCGTGCGGGTACTCCTCGCCCGGCACCTGCTCCTGCACCGGCAGGATGGCCTCCAGCTTGCCGATGTCGACGAGGACGTTCTTCGGGTCCTTGCCCTGCTGGACGACGCCGGTCACGACATCGCCCTCGTGGCCCGCGTACTCCCCGAACGTCTTGTCGTCCTCGGCGTCGCGCAGACGCTGCAGGATGACCTGCTTGGCGGTGGTCGCGGCGATCCGGCCGAAGCCGGACGGGGTGTCGTCGAACTCCTTGGGCTCCTGGCCCGGCTCCAGGTCGGCCGGGTCCTCCTTCGCCCACACCGTCACATGGCCGCGCTCGTCGATCTCGACGCGCGCGCGTCGGTGGCTTCCCTCGGTTCGGTGGTAGGCGATGAGGAGGGCCGACTCGATCGCCTCGACGAGCACGTCGAAGGGGATCTCCTTGTCCTGCGCCAAGCCCTTCAAGAGCTTCACATCGATGTCCACGGCTACGCCTCCTCTTCCTTCTTGTCCTTGCGGCTGAATTCGATCTCCACACGCGCCCGGGCGATCTCGTCGAAGGCGATCCGGCGGGAGGTGGGCTTGCGTCCCTTGACCCCCGGCACCTCCAGGTCGATCCCCTCGTCGTCCACGACGAGGATGCGCGCCACCAGCTCGCCGCCCTCGTGCAGCCGGAAACGGGCGAGGCGGCCGGTGGCACGTACGTAGTGGCGGTGCTCCGTCAGCGGACGGTCGGCACCGGGGGAACTCACTTCGAGGACGTACTCGTCCTCGCCCATCGCGTCGGTCTCGTCGAGCTTCTGGGAGATCGCGCGGCTCAGCTCGGCGCAGGCGTCCAGCTCCACGCCCTCCTCGGAATCCACGATGATCCGCAGCACCCGGCGGCGGCCCGCCCGGGTCACCTCGATCTCCTCGAGATCCAGCTGCTCGGCGCTGACGAGCGGTTCGAGCAGCCCGCGCAGCCTTTCGCTCTGGGTGGTGCTCATCCGGGTGACTCCTCGGCCGCGTGTGCTGTTGTGGGATCTCGCGTGTCAGGTCAAAGGGTATCCGGTCCCGAAGGGTGTTGCCGTCCGTCCGGGCCGCCGCCACGGGTACGCTCGCCTGCATTGATCACTTCAGGACAGATCCAGTCACAACAGGCCCAACCTCGAAGGAGAACAGGTGCGGCGCACGGGGACGACGCGCAGGGGCGCGTTCGCCGCGGCAGGAGCGATCGTCACGGGCGCGGTGCTGGCCGGCTGCGGCGGCTCCGGGGACGGGGGCGGCTCCGCCCGGGGAAAGGCACCCACCGCCGCCCAACTCGCCCTGGCCGCACGGACGGAGAAGAAGATCCGGACGAGCGCCGCACGGGCCGGCACGGAGTTGCTGGCCCGGTACGAGCAGGTGATCGGGGACCATCCGGCGACCGCCGCCGGGCTCGCGCCGCTGCGGGACGCGGTGCGCGCCCACGTCCTGGCGCTGGCGCCGGAAGGCGGCGGCACGCCCCCGTCCGCCCCGCCGCGCACCGGAGCGGCCGGGAGCTCCGCCGCCGCCGTCAGGGCGCTGGCGACGGCGGAGCTCCGCACCGCGGACGACCGTACGGCGGCACTCGCCGAGGCCCCGCCGGAACTGGCCCGGCTGCTCGCGTCGGTAGCGGCGGCCGGGGCGACGCACGCCTATCTGCTGACCGAGCTGGCCAAGGAGACCACGTCATGAGCGCCGGGACACGGAAGGCCGCACAGGCGGCCCTGGCCGCCGAGCATGCGGCGGTGTACGGCTACGGGGTGGTCGGCGGACACGTCGCGGCGGACCGCCGGGCCGAGGCCGCTGCCGCGTACCACGCCCACCGGGCCCGTCGGGACGCGCTGGCGCGGACCGTGCGCGGCCTGGGCGGCGAACCGGTGGCGGCGCAGGCCGCGTACGCCCTGCCGTTCGCCGTGCCGGACCCGGCCGCGGCGGTGCGGCTGGCCGCCCTGCTGGAGGACCGGGTGGCGGACGTGTACTCCGACCTCGTCCGGGCGGCGGAGGGTGCGCTGAGGCGGGAGGCCGCGGGCGCGCTGCGCGAGGCCGCGGTGCGCGCGGTGCGCTGGCGCGGCAGCGGCGTACCCTTTCCCGGTCTCGCCGAGCGGGCCGCCGACACGACCGTCACCAAGGCGGGGAGCGGCTCCGGCACGGCGAGGGCGAAGCGGTAGGCGCGGCAGGGGGAACGGGATCCGACCGGCGCGCGGAATCGGCGCACCGGACCGGCGCACGGGCCCGGCGCACCGCGTCGGCGCACTGAAGAGGCTCTGAGAGGGAACACAGCACGTATGGGTTTCGAACCGCCGCAGCGTCTGGTGCGAGCGCTCGGCGAGTCGTACGGGGACGCCGCCGACGACTGGCTCGCACGGCTTCCCGCACTGACCGGGGAAGCGCTGTCCTCGACCGGGCAGGAACTGGCCGCGGAGCGGGTCGTCGCGCCCGGCGGCCGCAGCAGCCTGGTCGTACTGGTGACGCGCCCGGACGGCACCCCGGCTGCGCTGAAGATCGCCCCGCCCGCTGCCGCACCCGACCTGGAGCGGGCGGCGCTGGCGCACTGGAACGGCTGGGGCGCGGTGCGGCTGCTCGCCGACGGTCCCGGCGCCCTGCTGCTGGAGCGGCTGCACCCCGAGGTGTCGCTGCGCTCGCTGCCGGAGGCGAAGGCGCTGCTGGAGGCGGCGGGCACGGTGCGGCGGCTCTGGGTCGAGCCGCCCGCCGGGCACGGATTCGAGACGGTCGCGGACCGGACCGCGCGGCGTACCGGGCCGATGCGGGCCTGCGCCGCGGCCGACCCGAGCCTGGAGCCGCTGGTGGCCGCGGCGCTCGCGACGCGCGAGGAACTTGTCGCCCACTCCCCCGAACTCCTGCTGCTGCACGGCAACTTCCGGCAGAGCAAGGTGCTCGCGGGCGAGCGGGCGCCCTGGCTGACGGTCGGCCCCGAGCCGCTGGTCGGTGAGCGCGCGTACGATCTCGCGCGCCTGGTGCGCGACCGCGTCGAGGACCTGATCGCCTCTCCCGGGGGCGCGGCGACGGCGCGTCGGCGGATCAGGAAACTCGCCGACGCGCTGGACGTGGACCGGGAGCGGCTGCACGGCTGGACGCTGTTCCGGGCGGTGGAGTCGGGCACCCGGGCGCTGGCGGTCGGCCGCCGCCAGGAGGGCGAGCTGACGCTGGAGTTCGCCGGCTGGCTGTAGGGACGGTTCCGGGCGTCCCCGGACCCGTGCGACGGGCGGCGACGGCGCGCACGACGGACGGAGGGCCCCCGCGCACGATGCGCGGGGGCCCTCCGTCCGTCGTGGGCGGCCGTCAGTCCCGGGCGGTGAGGCGGGCGATCGCCTCGTCGACGGTGAGCTCCTCGCGCTCGCCGGTGCGGCGGTCCTTGAGCTCCAGGACCCCTTCGGCCGAGCGGCGGCCGGCGACCAGGATCTTCGGGACGCCGATCAGCTCGGCGTCGGTGAACTTCACGCCGGGCGAGACGCCCGCGCGGTCGTCGACCATGACCCGCACGCCCGCGTCGCCGAGCCGTCCGGCGACGTCGAGGGCCAGCTCCGTCTGGAGCGCCTTGCCCGCCGCGACGACGTGCACGTCGGCCGGGGCGATCTCGCGGGGCCAGCACAGCCCCTGCTCGTCGGCGGTCTGCTCGGCGAGCGCGGCGACGGCGCGGGAGACGCCGATGCCGTAGGAGCCCATGGTGACCCGGACCGGCTTGCCGTTCTGGCCGAGGACGTCGAGCTGGAAGGTGTCCGCGTACTTGCGGCCCAGCTGGAAGATGTGGCCGATCTCGATGGCACGGTCCAGCTTGAGGCCGGTGCCGCACTTGGGGCAGGGGTCGCCCGCCTCGACGACGACGACGTCGAGGTAGTCGTCCACCTCGAAGTCGCGGCCGGCGACGACGTTCTTCGCGTGGGTGCCGGGCTTGTTCGCGCCGGTGATCCAGGCGGTGCCGGCGGCGACGCGCGGGTCGGCGATGTAGCGGACCTTGTCCAGGCCCTGCGGGCCGACGTAACCGCGCACGAGGTCGGGGCGGCCCTCGAAGTCCTCGGCGGTGACCAGTTCGACGACGGCGGGCGCCAGGTGCTCGCCGAGCTTGCCGAGGTCGACCTCCCGGTCGCCGGGCACGCCCACCGCGACGATCTCTCCGTCGATCTTGACCAGCAGGTTCTTCAGGGTCGCGGAGGCGGGCACGCCCAGGTGCGCGGCGAGCGTCTCGATGGTCGGGGTATCGGGTGTGTCCAGCTCCTCGACGGGACCGTGGGCGGACCCGTCGGCCGCGGCTGCCTCGAAGGTCACGGCCTCGGTGTTGGCGGCGTAGTCGCAGGCGGGGCAGTCGACGAAGGTGTCCTCACCGGCCGGCGCGGGGGCCAGGAACTCCTCGGAGGCCGAGCCGCCCATCGCGCCGGAGACGGCGGAGACGATGCGGTAGTCGAGGCCGAGCCGCTCGAAGATCCGGATGTAGGCGGCGCGGTGCAGACCGTATGCCTCGGCGAGTCCCTCGTCCGTGGTGTCGAAGGAGTACGAGTCCTTCATCTGGAACTCGCGGCCGCGCAGCACACCGGCGCGGGGACGGGCCTCGTCCCGGTACTTGGTCTGGATCTGGTACAGGATCACGGGCAGGTCCTTGTAGGACGTGATCTGGTCCTTGACGACCTGGGTGAAGATCTCCTCGTGGGTGGGGCCGAGGAGGTAGTCGGCGCCCTTGCGGTCCTTCAGCCGGAAGAGCAGGGCACCGTACTCGTCGTAGCGGCCGCTGGCCTCGTACGACTCCTTGGGGAGCAGCGCGGGCAGCAGGACCTCCTGGCCGCCGATGGCGTCCATCTCCTCGCGCACGACGCGGGTGATGTTCTCCAGGACCTTCTTGCCGAGCGGCAGCCAGGTCCAGATCCCGGCGGCCGTGCGACGAACGTATCCGGCCCGGACGAGGAGCTTGTGGTTGAGCGTCTCGGCGTCCGCCGGGTCGTCGCGCAGTGTCTTGATCATCAATCGGGACATGCGCTGGACCTGGGCCATGATGAACTCCTGCTCGGAAAGGGTGATGAGCAGGAGGTTAGCCGGGCGGCGCCGGTGGGCGGAAATCGATTGGCCTCCCACGGCGCAGCGGGAGCGGTGCGCCCATCACCGCGTACGGCTTGGGGGCACTGGGAAAGAGCACCTGTCGGGCCAGGTCGCGGTAGCCGAGACTGCGGTACAGGCCGCGTGCCGGACTGTCCGTGTCGATCGCGGAGAGGATGGAACGGGGCTGGCCCGCGGCGTCCGTGAGGGCGGTGATCAGGGCGCGGCCGATGCCGCGGTTCTGGAACTCCGGCAGGACGTGCAGTTCGGTGACGACGAAGGAGTCGTCCAGCCAGTGCACGGAGCCGGTGGCGCGCAGATAGGGCTCGACGACGGTGGACCACCACTGACCGCGCTCGTTCGGCAGGCCGTAGACGAAGCCGACGAGCCGGCCGTCGGGGGTGGTGGCGCCGAGGGCGCGGGCGTGCGGGTGGTCGAGGTGTCTGAGGACGATGTGGCGGCGTACCTCGATCTCCTCCGGGCCGAGACCGAAGGCGACGGCCTGCACGGCGAGCGCCTCGTCCACGCGCGCGGCGAGATCGATCGGCCCGGTCCGGACGCTGGGGGAAACTGCTGCCATGGGCCGACCCTACTGGCCCGGGTGGGGCGGGCGGTACGGCCGGGTGCCGGAAGTCCTATCGGCACGGGGCGCCGGTCCGGTGCGGGGTGTCCCTCCGGCCGGGGCGCACCGGTCCGTGCGCGTCGTGGGCCGGCCGGTCAGAACAGCACGCTCATGAACGCGCCGGTCTCGCGGAAGCCGACCCGGGCGTACGCCCTGCGTGCCGGGGTGTTGAAGTCGTTCACGTAGAGGCTGACGACGGGGGCGACGTCGGCGAGCGCGTAGCGCAGGACCGCGGCCATGCCGGTCTCGGAGAGTCCGCGTCCGCGGTGTTCCGGGGCGACCCAGACCCCCTGGATCTGGCATGCCTGCGGGGTGGCGGCGCCGATCTCCGCCTTGAAGACGACCTTGCCGTCGTCGATGCGCGCGAAGGAGCGTCCGGCGCCGATGAGTTCGGCGACGCGCGCCTGGTAGAGGAGTCCGCCGTCGCCCGCGAGCGGGGAGATGCCGACCTCCTCGGTGAACATCGCCACGCAGGCGGGCATCAGGACGTCCATCTCGTCCTTGCGGATGCGCCGGACCAGGGGGTCGGGGACCACGTCCGCGGACGGGCTCTCGGTGACCATGAGCGGCTGGTGCGCGCGTACCTCGCGGGCGGGGCCCCAGCCGGGTTCGAGGAGCTGCCACAGCAGTGCGGTGGGCTCGGCGGGGCCGACGATCGAGGAGCAGCGGCGACCGGCCCGGCGGGCGCGGTCGGCGAAGGCCCGGACGGCCTCCGGGGGCGCGCAGATCGGTACGAGGTTGGCGCCGGAGTAGCACAGCGAGCGCAGCCGCCCGTCGGCGTACCAGCCCCACATCTCGCCGCCGAGGCGCCAGGGATCGAGACCTGCGATGCGGACCCGGGACGTCACGAAGGCATTCGCGACCGGGTCGCTCTCCAGGACGGCGAGAGCTGCGCCGAGGTCGCTGGGTTCGAGGACCCGGGTGGTCGTCTGCGTCAACACGAGGGGGCCTCACCATACGGTCTGCTGATTTCCGCACTGTACCCAAAGAGGCTGTGCGGCGCCGCCGGTGCGGGGAACGGAGGCCGCGGGACGCGGCCGGTCCCCCTACGACGGCGCCCCGCCGGGCGGCTGGCCGTCCGGCGGGGCGGAGTGCTGAGCGGGGGGCGTCAGCTGATGGAGACCTCGGGTTCGCCGGAGGCGACGCCGTCCTTCTCCATCTGCTCGGCGATCTTCAGGGCCTCTTCGATCAGGGTCTCGACGATCTTCGACTCGGGCACGGTCTTGATGACCTCGCCCTTCACGAAGATCTGCCCCTTGCCGTTGCCGGAGGCGACGCCCAGGTCCGCCTCGCGCGCCTCGCCGGGTCCGTTGACGACGCAGCCCATCACCGCGACGCGCAGGGGCACGGTCATGCCGTCGAGGCCCGCGCTCACCTGGTCCGCCAGCTTGTACACGTCGACCTGCGCGCGGCCGCACGAGGGGCACGACACGATCTCCAGCCGGCGCTGCTTCAGGTTCAGCGACTCCAGGATCTGGAGTCCGACCTTGACCTCCTCGGCGGGCGGGGCGGACAGCGACACCCGGATCGTGTCCCCGATGCCCTCGCTCAGCAGGGCGCCGAAGGCCACCGCCGACTTGATGGTGCCCTGGAACGCCGGTCCCGCCTCGGTGACCCCGAGGTGCAGCGGGTAGTCGCACTGCGCGGCGAGCTGGCGGTAGGCGTTGACCATCACCACCGGGTCGTTGTGCTTCACCGAGATCTTGATGTCCCGGAAGCCGTGCTCCTCGAAGAGCGACGCCTCCCAGAGCGCCGACTCCACCAGCGCCTCGGGGGTCGCCTTGCCGTACTTCTTGAGCAGTCGCGCGTCCAGCGAGCCCGCGTTCACGCCGATCCGGATCGGCGTCCCCGCGTCCTTCGCGGCGCGTGCGATCTCCTTGACCTGGTCGTCGAACTTCTTGATGTTCCCGGGGTTCACGCGCACCGCTGCGCAGCCCGCGTCGATCGCGGCGAACACGTACTTCGGCTGGAAGTGAATGTCCGCGATCACCGGGATCTGCGACTTGCGGGCGATCGTCTCCAGGGCGTCCGCGTCGTCCTGGGTCGGGCACGCCACGCGCACGATCTGGCAGCCCGACGCCGTCAGCTCCGCGATCTGCTGGAGGGTCGCACCCACGTCCGAGGTGCGCGTCGTGGTCATCGACTGCACCGACACCGGCGCGTCGCCGCCGACCGCGACGGATCCGACCTGGATCTGGCGGCTGACCCTGCGGTCGGCGAGCTTGGTCGGAACGGACGGCATTCCGAGAGAAATCGCAGTCATGCGCTGAGCATCCCCAAGGTGTGGATCGAGGTCCCGAGATCGGCGGGCTCCGGCCTCCGAGATTACGGCACCCGCAGCGCGCCGGGGCACACCCCGGCGCGGAGTGCCGCGTACGACGACGGCCCGGACGCACACCGTGCGTCCAAGCCGTCACCGACGGTGGATGATCCGCTCCCCGTCCGGCCGCCGGGTCAGGTGATCTTGACCGGATTCACGATGTCGGCGACCAGCACCAGCAGCGTGAAGCAGATGAAGACGCCCGCGACGACATAGGCGACCGGCATCAGCTTGGCCACGTCGAAGGGGCCCGGGTCGGGACGCCTGAAGACCCGTGCCACGTTGCGGCGCAGGGCCTCCCAGAGCGCCCCGGCGATGTGCCCGCCGTCGAGCGGCAGCAGCGGCAGCATGTTGAACAGGAACAGCGAGAGGTTGAACCCGGCCAGCAGGAACAGCATCATCGCGATCTGGTTCTGCGCCGGTACGTCCAGCGTCATCACCTCGCCGCCGATCCGGGCGGCCCCGACGACGCCCACCGGCGAGTCCGCCGCGCGTTCGCCGTCGCCGAAGGCGGCGTTCCACAGGTCGGGGATCTTCGACGGCAGGGCGATGATCGAGTCGACGCCGTTCTCGATCATGTCTCCCATGCGGACGACCGAGTCGCCGAAGGAGAGCGGGACGATCTCGGTCTGCGCGGCGAAGCCGAGGTAGCCGGCCGGGACGAACTTGTCGGGGATGACCTCGCCCTTGGAGTCCTTGGCGGCCACCGTGTTCTTCTTGAGCACGGCGTGCAGGGTCTGCTCCCGGCCGTCGCGCTGGACGGTGAGGGTGGCCGGGCCGATGGTGTCGCGGATCTTCTCCGAGAGCGTGGCCCAGTCGTCGACCTTCTGGCCGTCGAAGGCGACAATCTTGTCGCCCTTCTTGAGCCCGGCGGCCTGTGCGGGCGAGACGTCGTCGGACTTCTTGCAGGTGTCACGGTTCTCGCTCTGCGGGATCACGCACTGCTGGACGCCCGCGACCTCGGTGGTCTGGGTCTGGAATCCGAAGGTCATCGCCACGCCGAGGAAGATCGCGACGGCGAGGACCAGGTTCATGAACGGTCCGGCGAACATCACGATGACGCGCTTCCACGGCTTGCGCGTGTAGAAGAGGCGCTTCTCGTCACCGGGTTCGAGCTCCTCGAAGGCCGCGGACCTGGCGTCCTCGATCATTCCGCGCCACGGGGACGTGGACCGTGCCTCCAGGCGTCCGTCCGGTCCGGGCGGGAACATGCCGATCATGCGGATGTAGCCGCCGGCCGGAATGGCCTTGATGCCGTACTCGGTGTCGCCCTTCTTCCGCGACCAGATCGTCGGGCCGAAGCCGACCATGTACTGGGGGACGCGGATCCCGAAGAGTTTCGCCGTCGACAGGTGGCCGAGTTCGTGCCAGGCGATCGAGAACAGCAGGCCGATGACGAAGACGGCGATGCCGAGAATCGTCAGCAGGACCGTCGAAATGCTCATGCGCGCGCCTCCGCTGTCGCTTTCGCCGAGAGTTCACGGGCCCGGGCGCGTGCCCAGGTCTCCGCTTCCAGGACGTCTGCGACCGTGAGCGAAGTTCCCGTGGCGGGGGTTCCGTGTTCGGCCACCACCGCCGTGACCGTATCCATGATTCCGGTGAACGGCAGCCGTCCCGCCAGAAACGCGTCGACGCATTCCTCGTTCGCGGCGTTGAAGACGGCGGGGGCGGTGGCACCGAGCGTGCCCACGTGCCGGGCCAGTCCCACGGACGGGAACGCCTCGTCGTCGAGCGGGAAGAACTCCCAGCTGGACGCCTTCGACCAGTCGAAGGCGGGTGCGGCGTCCGGGACGCGCCGGGGCCAGCCGATGCCGACGGCGATCGGGCCCCGCATGTCCGGGGGCGTGGCCTGGGCCAGTGTGGAGCCGTCGGTGAACTCCACCATGGAGTGGACGTAGGACTGGGGGTGGACCACGACCTCGATCCGGTCGAAGGGGATGTCGTAGAGGAGGTGCGCCTCGATGACCTCCAGTCCCTTGTTGACCAGGGTGGCGGAGTTGATCGTGATGACCGGTCCCATGGCCCAGGTCGGGTGGGCGAGCGCTTCCTCGCGGGTGACGTTCGCGAGCTCGTCCCGGGTGCGTCCGCGGAAGGGACCGCCGGAGGCGGTGACGACGAGCTTGCGCACGTCGGCGCGGGTGCCCGCGCCGAGTGCCTGGAAGAGGGCAGCGTGCTCGGAGTCGACCGGGATGATCTGGCCGGGCTCGGCCAGCTCCTTCACCAGCGGGCCGCCGACGATCAACGACTCCTTGTTGGCGAGGGCGAGGGTGCGGCCCGCCCGGAGCGCGGCGAGCGTGGGCGCGAGCCCGATGGAGCCGGTGATGCCGTTGAGCACCGTGTGGCAGTCGGAGGCGGCGAGTTCGGCGGCGGCCTCGGGTCCGGCGAGGATCTCGGGAAGCGGCTCGCCCGCCCCGTACCGCTCGCGCAGCGCCTCCCGGAGGGCCGGTACGGCATCCTCGGCAAAGACGGCGACGGTGCGCACCCGCAGTTGCCGGGCCTGCTCGGCGAGGAGGCCGACGCGGCCGCCCGCGGCAGCGAGCCCGGTGACGCGGAAGCGGTCGGGGTTGCGCAGCACCAGGTCGATGGCCTGGGTGCCGACGGAACCGGTGGAGCCGAGGATGACGAGATCCCGGCGGCCTTCCGCGGCGTCGTGGATGAGATGCGGGTCGGCGAGGGGGGCAGGGCTGTCGCTCATGCCCCCCATTGTTGCCGCTCCGGACGCGGGTGTGGACAGTGCGTCCCCCCGCCCGGCCGGGCGGGGCAACCGGAACCGTCGGGTCCAGTGGGCGGACCGGTCAGCGGACGGGGCGGCGGACGTCGTCCCGGGCGGACGGCCCCGGGGTGGTGTCGGCGATCCACGGGCCGTCGCCGCTCGGGTCGATGACGCCCTCCTCCAGCCAGGTGTACGCGCCGGACAGGACGCCGTCGGTCATCCGCCGGTCCTGCGCGTCGGTGTTGGACCAGAGTCGGCCGAAGAGTTCCTCGACCCGGATGCGGGACTGGCGGCAGAAGGTGTCGGCGAGCCGGTACGCCTCGCGGCCGTGGTCCCCGGAGGAGCGCAGCAGTTCGGCGCGGACGCAGGCGGCGCTCATCGCGAAGAGTTCCGCGCCGATGTCGACGATCCGGCCGAGGAAGTTCTGCTTGGTCTCCATCCGCCCCTGCCAGCGCGACATGGCGTAGAAGGTGGAGCGGGCGAGCTTGCGGGAGCAGCGTTCGACGTGGCGCAGGTGCGGGGACAGGTCGGGGTGTCCGGGGTGGTCGAACTCCCCGTAGGTGCCGGGGAGCTGGCCGGGTCCGGCGACGAGGCGGGGCAGCCAGCGGGCGTAGAAGCCTGCCGCGTTCGCGCCCGCCCGCGCCTTGGCGGACAGGGGTTTGTCGGGGTCGATGATGTCCCCGGCGACCTTCAGGTGGGCGTCGACGGCCTCCCGGGCGATCAGCAGGTGCATGATCTCGGTGGAGCCCTCGAAGATCCGGTTGATCCGCAGATCGCGCAGGAGCTGCTCGGCGGGGACGGCCCGCTCGCCGCGGGCGGCGAGGGACGCGGCGGTCTCGAAGCCCCGGCCACCGCGGATCTGGACGAGCTCGTCGGCCATCAGGCAGCCCATCTCGGAGCCGTAGAGCTTGGCGAGGGCCGCCTCGATCCGGATGTCGTTGCGCTGCTCGTCCGCCATCTGGGAGGCGAGTTCGACCATCGCCTCCAGGGCGAAGGTGGTCGCGGCGATGAAGGAGATCTTGGCGCCGACGGCCTCGTGGCGGCCGACCGGCCGGCCCCACTGCTCGCGGACCCCCGACCACTCGCGGGCGATCTTCAGGCACCATTTCCCGGCGCCGACGCACATGGCGGGCAGCGAGAGCCGTCCGGTGTTGAGCGTGGTGAGGGCGATCCTGAGCCCGGCGCCCTCGGGGCCGATGCGGTTCGCGGCCGGGACCCGGACGCGGTGGAAGCGGGTGACGCCGTTCTCGATGCCGCGCAGGCCCATGAAGGCGTTGCGGTGCTCGACGGTGATGCCCGGGGAGTCCGCCTCGACGACGAAGGCGGTGATGCCGCCCCGGTGGCCGTCGGACTCCGGGACACGCGCCATCACCACGAGCAGGTCGGCGACGACGCCGTTGGTCGTCCACAGCTTCACGCCGTCCAGGACGTAGTCCTCGCCGTCCGGGACCGCCGAGGTGGCGAGCCGGGCCGGGTCGGAGCCGACGTCCGGTTCGGTGAGCAGGAACGCCGAGATGTCGGTGCTCGCCAGCCGGGGCAGGAAGGCGTCCTTCTGCTCCTGGCTGCCGAAGAGCTTCAGCGGCTGCGGCACGCCGATGGACTGGTGGGCGGAGAGCAGCGCGCCGATCGCGGGGCTGACGGAACCGACCAGGGCGAGGGCCCTGTTGTAGTGGACCTGGGTGAGGCCGAGCCCGCCGTACGCGGGGTCGATCTTCATCCCGAGGGCGCCGAGCTCCTTGAGCCCCTTGATCACCTCGTCGGGGATCCTCGCCTCGCGCTCGATCAGGGCGCCGTCGACCCGGGTCTCGCAGAAGTCGCGCAGCCGGGCGAGGAACGCCTCGCCGCGCCGCGTGTCGTCGGCGGAGGGCAGCGGGTGCGGGTGGATCAGGTCGAGCCGGAAGCGCCCGAGGAAGAGCTCCTTGGCGAAGCTGGGCTTGTGCCAGTCCTGTTCTCGGGCGGCCTCGGCCACGCGGCGCGCCTCGCGCTCGGTGACCACGGAGATGTTCTGCGGTGCGGATGGGGCGGACATGAGGAACTCATTTCGCCGCGGTGCCGGGTGGACGGACGCGGCCGGGGCGGGCGGCGCCGATGGACGCCCTCCACGCCGTGACGGCCGGTGTCATATGTCCTGATGTACCCGATTCACGCACCTGTCACCATTCCCGGACGGCGATCGGGTCGGGGCCGCCGCGCCGCCACTCCACCGGGCGGCCCCGTGGTGACAGGGCGCTCCGGCTGTGCGGGTCGCGGTGCGCGCGAACGCACGAGGACGGCCCGCGCCCCCGCACAGTGGGCACGGACCGTCCTCGCCTCCGCCTGCTCATGCTGTCCAGGCGGATCGCAGGCGGCGCCGGTGGATCGTTCCGATCCGCTCCCCGGAACCTCCCGGCCCCGTCCGCGGATCCCCCGATCCCGTTCTCGGAACTACAGGGCGAGGCCGGTGAGGACCAGCACGCGCTCGTAGGTGTAGTCGTCCATGGCGTAGCGGACGCCCTCGCGGCCGACGCCGGACTGCTTGGCACCGCCGTACGGCATCTGGTCGGCCCGGTAGGAGGGGACGTCGCCGATGATCACGCCGCCGACCTCCAGGGCGCGGTGGGCGCGGAAGGCGGTCTGCAGGTCGTGCGTGAACACACCGGCCTGGAGGCCGTACTTGGAGGAGTTGACGGCGGCGAACGCCTCGGCCTCGCCGTCGACCTTCTGCACGGAGAGCACCGGGCCGAAGACCTCCTCGCAGGAGAGGGTGACACCGTCCGGGAGCTCGGTGAGCACGGTCGGGGCGTAGGTGGCGCCGTCCCGCTTGCCGCCGGTGAGCAGCTGGGCGCCGGCGCGTACCGCCTCGTCGACCCAGGACTCGACGCGCTTGGCCGCGTCCTCGCTGACCAGCGGGCCTACCTCGGTGGCGGGGTCCGACGGGTCGCCGGTGACCTGCGCCTCGACGGCGGCGACGATCTTCGGGAGCAGCCGGTCGTGGACCGCGGCGTCCACGATGACCCGCTGCACCGAGATGCAGGACTGGCCACCCTGGTAGTTGGAGAAGGTCGCGATGCGGTTCGCGGCCCAGTCCAGGTCCTCCTCGGAGGCGTAGTCGCCGAGGACGACCGCGGCGGCGTTGCCGCCCAGCTCCAGGGTGCAGTGCTTGCGCGGCACCGACTCCAGGATCGAGTAGCCGACCGGGCCGGAGCCGGTGAAGGAGATGACGGGCAGGCGCTCGTCCTGGACCAGGGCGGGCATCCGGTCGTTGGGGACCGTCAGCACGGACCAGGAACCGGCCGGCAGGTCGGTCTCGGCCAGGATCTCGCCCAGGATCAGCGAGGAGATCGGGGTGGCCGGGGCGGGCTTCAGGATGATCGGGGCACCGACGGCGATGGCCGGGGCGACCTTGTGGGCGCTGAGGTTCAGCGGGAAGTTGAACGGCGCGATGCCGAGGACCGTGCCGCGCGGGAAGCGCCGGGTCAGGCCGAGGCGGCCGGTGCCGCCGGCGTCGGTGTCGAGGCGCTGGGCGTCGCCGCCGTTGAAGCGACGGGCCTCCTCGGAGGCGAAGCGGAACACGGAGACGGCGCGGCCGACCTCACCGCGCGCCCACTTGATCGGCTTGCCGTTCTCGGCGGAGATCAGCTGGGCGATCTCCTCGGTGCGCTCCACGAGCCGTCGTACGACGTGGTCGAGCGCGGCGGCACGGACGTGGGCCGGGGTCGCGGCGAACTCCTCGCGCACGGCGTGCGCGGCCGCGACGGCCTCCTCGATCTGCGCGTCGGTGGGCACCGCGACGGTGCCGACGAGACGGCCGTCCCAGGGGTTGGTGACGTCGAAGCTGTCCTCACCGGTGGCCGGGCGGCCGGCGAGCCAGAAGGCGTGGGTGGCAGTCATGGAGGTTCCGGCCCTTCGGAGTCGTGGGGTGTGCTGCCCCCACCGTAGGGCCGTGCGGCCGTCCTGGCGTTTGTCCTGCGTGGAGCAGTGGAGCGCGGGGATACGCCGGATTGTCGGATCCGGCCGGTGCGTCTCCGGGCGCGCGCAACGTCGCTCCCGCGGCCCCTGCGGCCCGGGGGCGACGAGCCGTCGGCGGGAACGCGCCCCGGCGCACGACCTCGTCCCCGGCCGGTGCTGCGCCTCCGGGCGCGCACACGGCACACACGCGGCCACGACCGCCCGCGAGCGACACGCGACGGTGGGAACGGGCCCGGGTCCCCGGCCGGTGCTACGCCTCCGGCTCCGGCGGCGTGCTCGTGGCCTTCAGCGCCAGCCACAGCTCCATCCTGGCGTCCGGATCGTCCAGCGAGCGGCCCAGGATCTCCTCCACCCGGCGCATCCGGTAGCGCAGGGTGTGCCGGTGCACGCCCAGGTCGGCGGCGGCGGCGTCCCACTGGCCGTGGTGGGAGAGCCAGGCGCGCAGCGAGGCGACCAGGTCGCCCCGCCCCTTGGCATCGTGCTCGCGCAGTGCCCGGAGCATGCCGTCCGCGAAGGCGCGCACCGCGTCGTCCGCGAGCAGCGGCAGCACCGAGCCCGCGACGAGCTCCTCGTGCTCCACCAGGGCCCTGCCCCGGCGGCGGGCCACCGACAGCGCCTGTTCGGCCTGTTTGTACGCGGCGACCGCGGCGATCGGACCGGACGGGGCGGAGAGGCCCACGACCACCTGGTCCTCCTGGGCCGCCGACGGTTCGCACGGCGGCCGCGTCTCCCGGGCCTCCTGCGCCTCCGTGTACGCCGTGCAGGCGGCGACCACCGCTCCCCCGTCCGCGGCGAGGACGACGAGCCGTCCGCCCTCGGGGACGGCCAGCAGCGCCTCGCCGGTCCGGAAGGACGCGGCCTCCATCGCCTCGCCCAGCCCCGTCGTGGTCGCGGGGGCCTCGGCCTCGGCCATGACCAGCCGGAACGGGGCGTCGAGCAGGTCTCCGTACAGGTCCCCGGCAACGGCCCTGGCGTGATCCGGCTGCCCGGCGAGCAGCATGCGCAGCACGGCCGCGCCCAGTCGTTGTTCGGCGCCCTGGAGAGAGCGTGAGCGGGCGGTGGTGAGGGTCAGCAGGGCGACCGCCGAGTGCACCGCGTACCGCTCGGCGGTGCCCAGTGCCGCGCCGGTGCCGACGGCCAGGGCGCCGCGGACCCGGCGGCCGGTGCCCAGGGACTGGAGTTCGACCCGGTCGTCGGTGCCGCCGACGACGACGCTGGCCGGGGCGGGGCGCTCCCGCAGCCGTTCCACGTCGGGGGTGAGCCGGGCGGCCCGGCGGGCGGCCCACTCGGGTGCGGCGGCGACGACCGCGCCGGAGGTGTCGTAGAGGGCCGCCCAGCCGTCGACGTGCGCGGCGAGCCGGCCGAGGAGTTCGCCGGGTCCGTCGCCCGCCAGCGCGGCCTTCGTCAGCTCCCGCTGGGCCGCGAACCCCGCCGTCACCGCCTGGTACTGCTCGGCGGCGATCGCCGACGACACGGCCTTGGCGATGGCGATGAACGGGGTGCGGCGCGGCACCTCCAGGAGCGGCAGCCCCACCTCCTCGGCGGCGTCGATCAGTGCGCGGGGCACCTCGTCGTAGTTGACGCCGACGGCGAAGCCGAGGCCGACGACTCCGGCCCCGGCCAGCCGTCGCGCGTAGCGCCGCATCGCCTCGGGGTCCTCGGCGTCCAGGTTGGTGGCGGTGACGAGCAGGAACTCGCCGCCCTCCATGTACGGAACCGGGTCGGTCAGCTCACTGGCATGGGCCCAGCGGACGGGTGCGTCGAGCCGGTCCGCCCCCGCGCGCACGGTGAGCCTGAGCGCCGAATGCTGGACGAGCGAGGCGAGAGTGGGGGGCATGGGGAGCGAGGAACCTCGGGAAGTCGTTTTCGCCGTCCCGTATGAACGGCTCCCCTCGATTCTGCCAGGACGGCAGAGTCCGTCGCGACCACTCGCTGATCCGTTCCCCCTGCTCCCCGGGTCGTCAGTCCGCCAGCCGCACCAGCAGCGGGGGCGTGTGTTCGCCGTCGACCGTGGTCAGGGAGAGGACCGCGTGCCCGGCGGGCAGTTCGTGGGCCAGCGCGGAGGCGGACCAGCGTTCGCGTTCCACCTGGCGCACGGTGACGGCGTCGACGGTGACCGCCTTGCCGGTGGCGAGCTTGCGCAGGGCGTGCATGGCGCGGGTGAACGGCTGCTCGGCGAAGACCCCGTGCTGGGCCACCTCGCGGACGGACACCCATTCCTTGCCCCAGGTCTCGGAGAACCGCTTCCCGTCCCAGGTGGTGACGCCGGAGAAGATCATGCCGCAGCCGACCGCACCCAGCAGGGCCGCGTGCAGCCCCTCGGGGACGTCTTCGATGGTGCGCAGGGCCAGGACCGCACCGGCGTTCACCGACCTGAGCCGCCTGAGCCCCTGGACGGTCTCGGCGGTGACCGTGTGCGTCGCGTCGTCCAGCACCAGACAGGCGAAGATCGACCGGTCGGTACGGGCCGCGGCGACGGCGTTGAACTGCGCGAGGACGAGACGGGCCAGCACCCGGGACGCGCCGGCGTGGGCGCGCTCCGGCAGGTCGATCCTGACCCGGAGCGGGTGCTGCACGAGGGATCGCGGGGAGAACGGGCGGGCGTCCTCGCCGGTGGCGAAGAACCCGGCGAACGCGGGCCGGTCGAGGAGGGCGACCCGGTCGGCCAGCACCGGCGCGGGGTCCCCCGCGCCGCCCGTCTGCCGGGTCCGCGCGTCCAGCTCACGGAGCATGGCCGGGTGGCCGCCCGCCTCCAGCGAACGCCGCAGCCGGTCGAGCGCGGACGCGTCCCCCGCCAGCAGTTCCCGCAGCTCCGGGACCGTCGGGAAGCATCCGTGGACGGCGCGGTAGGGGCCGAGCAGCTGTGCCAGGACCAGGGCCGCGCGTCGGCCGTCCAGGCCGGGAACGTCTCCGGCCAGACCTTCCGCGAGCACGGCCGCGGCCTCGTCGGGGTCGGTCGATCCCCCGTACAGGTCGAAGTCGTGGACGGACGCGGGATCGCCGATCCTCACGACGACGTCGTAGGCGTCGTCGGGGCCGAGGGGCGCTCCGGCGGCGCCCACGACGAGCACCGCGGTCCGGCCCGCGAGAGCCTGGAGGGCCAGGCTCTCGACGACCGGACGCACCAGCCTGGCGGTCTTGCCCGCGCCGGGCGGACCGACCGCCAGCAGGGACGCGCCCAGGACGGCGGGGTCCAGGGCCACGCCGGACCCCCGGCGCGGGTACGGGTTGCGTTCGTCGTCCGGGCAGTCGCCGATGCGGACCTGGCCGGCCAGCAGGTCGTGGCGCGCGGTCCGGCGGGGGAGGTCCCGGTGCCCCGAGGGGTGCAGGAAGGCATCGGCCCCCTGGCGCATCACCGCCCGGTCGAAGGGCGCGGTGCCGTCGTGACTGTTCCGGGTCCGCGCCCAGGCGTGGGTCACGCGGGCGCAGTCGACGTCGTTCATCCGTCCGGCGCGCACGGCCGAGCTGAGCACCTCCGCCGCGTCGGTGAGGCCGGCGGCCCGCAGTTGCGGCCAGTGCGCCGCGTCCGTTCCGGTCGCGGACGGCGAGCCCTTCGCGGTCTGCGGGCGCGGCGCGGCGCGGCGTGCCCGCAGACCCCGCAGAGCGGTGGCCCATCGTCCGGCCCGGGCGATCGGCCACACGACCAGGACGCTGGGAAGCGCGTAGGAGATGTAGCCGGCCAGGGTCGCCAGGGCCTTGTCCCCGCTCAGCAGCCAGTCCTGCATGAAATACAGCAGGACGTCCACCAGCGGCACCTTGTAGCTCCACACCAGCCACAGGGCGAGCAGGGCTCCGAGGCCCGAGAGCATCAGCCGGGCGCGCTCCGGGCGGGGGCCCGCCCAGTACCGGAAGAGCCCGGCCCAGTTCCCGACGCGGGCGGCCCACAGCCCGGCGATCAGCGCCAACGCCTGGTAGTAGAGCGTCTCGATGCTGTATGCGGCGGCCGGGACGTAGCCCGCCCGCAGCGTCTCGAACACCCACCAGTCCCCCGGCGTGAGGGCCACCAGGGGCACCTTCACGTACGGGATGCGGAAGTCCGACAGCAGCACCCAGAACAGCAGCCAGAGCCCCAGGGCGATCAACGGCCCGAGGAGGGAGGGGCGCGGCGGTTTCTCGGCGGCGCGCGGCACGTGCCCGTACCGCCAGACGCCCGGTGCGGCGGCGGGCCGCACGGTGTTCAGCCACTCCACGACCGACGGCCCGGTCCCGGCGGGACCGGCGGGCATCGGCGGGGCCGCCGGTGGCGGGACGGTCCGGGGAGCTCCGGCGGGCGGCGGCGGGGCGGCGGGCGGCGGCCCCGCCGGGCGCGGCACCGGGCGGCGGGGCGGCTCGGGGCGGCCGCCCTCCTGCTCCGTACCGCTCGTGCCACGCACACCACGCACACCGTGCGTGTCGTCGCTCGTCATGAACCGTTGCCCCCTGACCGGCCGGGTCCGTCCGCTGCCCCGGTCAATCTAGTGCGCGTACAGGGCGAGTTCAGCAAGGCTCCCCGGATCGGGGCCGGGAGCGGGACTCCCCCGTGAGCCGTGCCCGACGCCGTGCGGCCCCGGGGACCGGGACTCCCCGCGGCACCGCGCCGCTCGCCGCGCGGCCCCCTCGCTATGTCCGTGGCGGACAACCCCGACCGGCCACCACTCCCGAACGGAACATGCCGGACCCCCGGACCCGGACCTAGCCTGCAAGGAGAAGCGTCCGAAACACCCCACAGGAGCCCCGCATGACCTCTCTCCCGCAGGAGCGTCGCCTCGTCACCGCCATTCCCGGCCCGAAGTCGGTGGAGCTTCAGGCCCGCCGCACCGCGACGGTGGCGGCGGGCGTGGGCTCCACCCTGCCGGTCTTCACCGCCCGTGCCGACGGCGGGATCATCGAGGACGTGGACGGCAACCGTCTGATCGACCTCGGTTCCGGCATCGCCGTCACCTCGGTCGGCGCCTCCGCCGAGGCCGTAGTGCGCCGCGCTTCCGCGCAGCTCGCCGACTTCACCCACACCTGCTTCATGGTCACGCCCTACGAGGGGTACGTCGAGGTCTGTGAGCGGCTCGCCGAGCTGACCCCGGGCGACCACGCCAAGAAGTCCGCGCTGTTCAACTCGGGCGCCGAGGCCGTCGAGAACGCGGTGAAGATCGCCCGCGCCTACACCAAGCGCACCGCCGTCGTCGTCTTCGACCACGGCTACCACGGCCGCACCAACCTCACGATGGCGCTGACCGCCAAGAACATGCCGTACAAGCAGGGCTTCGGCCCGTTCGCCCCCGACGTCCACCGGGTGCCGGTGGCCTACGGCTACCGCTGGCCCACCGGTGCCGAGAACGCCGGTGCCGAGGCGTCCGCCCAGGCGATCGAGCAGATCACCAAGCAGATCGGCGCCCAGAACGTCGCCGCGATCATCATCGAGCCGGTGCTCGGCGAGGGCGGCTTCATCGAGCCGGCCAAGGGCTTCCTCCCGGCGATCGCCCAGTTCGCCAAGGACAACGGCATCGTCTTCGTCGCCGACGAGATCCAGTCCGGCTTCTGCCGCACCGGACAGTGGTTCGCCTGCGAGGACGAGGGCATCGTCCCGGACCTGATCACCACCGCCAAGGGCATCGCGGGCGGGCTGCCGCTGTCCGCCGTGACCGGCCGCGCCGAGATCATGGACGCCGCCCACCCCGGCGGCCTCGGCGGCACCTACGGCGGGAACCCGGTGGCCTGCGCGGGTGCGCTCGGCGCCATCGAGACGATGCGCGAGCTGGACCTGAACGGGAAGGCGAAGCGCATCGAGGAGATCATGAAGGGGCGGCTCGCCGAGATGCAGGCGAAGCTGCCGAACGGCGACGTGATCGGTGACATCCGGGGCCGCGGCGCGATGATCGCGATCGAGCTGGTGAAGTCCGGTTCGAAGGACCCGAACCCGGAGGCCGCCGCGACGCTGGCCAAGGTCTGCCACGCGGAGGGCGTGCTCGTCCTCACCTGTGGCACGTACGGCAACGTCCTGCGCTTCCTGCCGCCGCTGGTCATCGGCGAGGACCTGCTCAACGAGGCGCTCGACGTCATCGAGCAGGGCTTCGCCGCGCTCTGATCCCGGCCGGGCCACGCCCCTCCGGATCGCGGTGCGCGGCCGTTCCCGGTGGGGGCCGTGTGATGCCCTCGCCGGGATACCGGGGGCCGCGTGACGCCCTGTGAAGAAGGTGTGGGGGGCCGATGGCGGGATACGTTTCCGCCTGTCGGTCCCCCCTCGACTGTCGTACGGTTTTCGCAGATGAGAGAGACACCCCGCCCGCAGGGGACTGCCGGCGGTGCCGGTCCGGTGCTTCCCCAGCACCGTCCCGGTCGTGCCTTCGCGCACACCACCGGGGCCCTCGGCTCCGGACCTCCTCACCGATCGGATGGCCGCTCGCCCCAGACCCCCCGGGGCGCGCGGCAACCCGATCCGACCGGCCGCCCCGGAACCTCCCCCCCTGTTCCCGGGCGGCCGGCCCTTCTCGTTTCCGGGCTCTGCGCCCTCCTGGTGCTCCTCTCGCTCACCACCTGGCAGGTCGTGGCCGACGGGCCGCTGCGCCGGGCGGACGAGCGGGTCGCCCGCGCCGTTGTCGGGCACGGCCCGGCGCGGCTCACCGAATTCCTCGCCGATCTCGGCAACATGCAGGTGGCGCTGCCGGTGCTGGGCTGCGCGATCGTGTGGGCGCTGGTGCGCGGGCAGCGGCGGGCACCGTTGTGCGCGGCCCTCGCCATGGCGGCGGTGCCCCTGCTGGTCGTCCCGTTGAAGAACGGGATCGGCCGTTCCGGTCCGCTGACCGACGCCACCGGCTACTACCCCTCGGGCCATGCCGCGACGGCGGCCGTGGCGTACGGCGCGGCGGCGCTGCTCGTCGCGCGGTACGTGCGGCGCGCATGGATGATGCCCGTCGCCGCTGTCTCGGTGACGGCGGGGACGGGCATCGGTCTGGTGCTGCGCGGCTACCACTGGCCGCTGGACGTGCTGGGCAGCTGGTTCCTGTGCGGACTGCTGCTCCTGCCCCTGGGGCTCACGACCTGGGGATCGGCGCGGGCCGGTGGTCGCGCCGGACGCCCGCGGTCGCGTCAGCGGCCGAAGTAGGCGTCGAAGTTCTTCGAGAACTCCCCGTTGTTGAAGCGGTCCCAGTTGATCGACCACGTCATCAGGCCGCGCAGGTCCGGCCAGGTGCCGTGGGTGGTGTAGGAGCCGCAGTCGGTCTTCTTGGTGAGGCAGTTGAGCGCCTTGGTGACCTCGGCGGGCGAGGTGTGGCCGTTGCCGGCCTGGGTGGACGCGGGCAGGCCGATCGCCACCTGGTCGGGGCGGAGCGCGGGGAAGACCTTGGTCTGGTCACCGGCCACCGGGAACCCGGTGAGCAGCATGTCGATCATGGCGATGTGGAAGTCCGCGCCGCCCATCGAGTGGTACTGGTCGTCCAGGCCCATGATCGAGCCGGAGTTGTAGTCCTGGACGTGCAGCAGGGTCAGGTCGTCCCGCAGCGCGTGGATGACCGGGAGGTAGGCGCCGGCGCGGGGGTCCTGGCCGCCCCAGGGGCCGGAGCCGTAGTACTGGTAGCCGAGCTGGACGAAGAAGGTCTCGGGGGCCATGGTGAGGACGAACTTCTCGCCGTACTTGGCCTTGAGGGTCTTCACCGCGGAGATCAGGTTGACCACGACCGGGGTGGTCGGGTTCCGGAAGTCGGTGTCCCCGGTGTTCAGCGAGAGCGAGTGGCCCTCGAAGTCGATGTCGAGGCCGTCCAGACCGTACTCGTCGATGATCTTGCTGACGGAGGAGACGAAGGTGTCGCGGGCGGCGGCGGTGGTGAGCTGCACATGGCCGTTCTGGCCGCCGATGGAGATCAGGACCTTCTTTCCGGCGGCCTGCTTGGCCTTGATGGCGGCCCTGAACTCGTCGACGGACTCGACGTTCGGGCACTCGGTGACCGGGCAGAGCGAGAAGCGGATGTCGCCGGAGGTGACCGAGGTCGGCTCGCCGAAGGCCAGGTCGATGACGTCCCAGGAGTCGGGCACGTCCGCCATCCGGGTGTAGCCGGAGCCGTTGGCGAAGCTGGCGTGCAGATAGCCGACGAGCGCGTGGGCGGGCAGCTTGCCGCCGTTCCCTCCCCCGCCGCCCGCCGTGGTGGTGGCCTGGACGGCGGCGGACTTGGCGGACTCGCCCGCGGAGTTGGTCGCGGTCACCTGGAAGCTGTACGCGGTCGACGCGGTCAGCCCGCTCACGGTGGCGGAGGTGCCGGTGACGGAGAGGACCTCGGTGCCGCCCCGGTAGACGTTGTAGCCGGTGGCACCGGTGGAGCCGGTCCAGGACAGGTCGACCGAGGAGGCGGTGGCCGTGCCCGCCTTCAGCCCGGTGGGAACGGCGGGCAGCTCGGCGGGGGCGCCGCCGGGGCCGACCAGGGTGAGGTCGTCGGCGTAGTAGGCCGGGGTGCCGTACCAGCCGTGGGTGTAGACGGTCACCGAGGTGGTGTTCGGCCCGGTCCTGAAGGTGGTGCTGAGCTGCTTCCAGTCGGGCGCCGACTGCGCCCAGGCGGACACGTCGGTGGTGCCGGTGCCGGTCGCGCCGAGGTAGACGTAGCTCCCCTGCACCCAGGCGCTCAGTGTGTACGTGGAGTCCGGCCGGACCGTGACGGTCTGGGAGCACGTGGCGTTGTCGCCGCCGGACGGGGTGGCCTTGAGCGCCGAAGTGCCGCCGTGGGCGGGCGTGTTGACGACCGCACCGCTACCACCGGTACAGCTCCAGCCGTCCAGGCCCGCCTCGAAGCCTCCGTTCCGGGCGAGGTCCGCGTCGGCGGCGGCGGCCGAGGGGGCGGTGGCGGCGAGGCCGCCCGCGGCGAGCAGGGCGGCCGAGAAGGCGGCAAGAAGTCCGGTAAATCGGGCAGGGGGTCCCGTGCGTTCCACAACGGCCTCCGTACAGGGGGGAATTGAGTGCGGCGGCCACAACATGGTCCAGACCAATCGGGTTGTCAAGACCTCTGGCAGCACTCCGACCACACCGGAGCGCTGCCGTCCGTTCATTTCATCCCCGTGGCACCCCCGCCCCCGTACGCACCTCCCGCCGCATCGAACCGGACCGTTCCACTCGTTTCGCCCCGTCAGTCGCCGCCCCTCCCGGCCCGCATGGCCGCCGCCTCGTGCATGGCGAGTTCGAGGAGCGTCGCATCGTTGAGCGTTCCCGCACCGTCCGGCGGGATCAGCCAGCGCACCGGGCCGACGACGGCCCGCCGCCCCGGGTGCGGCACGACGATCCATGTCCCCCGACCGGCCCCCCGCACACCGGTGCCGACCCAGCGGTCGGCAGTGCCCGGCGGCACGAAGAAGCCCATCCGGGCGTCGCCGAAGTCGGAGAGGACCGGTCCGGGCCGGTCGACGAGGCGGGTGAGCACATCGAGCGTGGGATGCCCGAGCTCCCCCGGAAGAATCAGTACGTCCCAGCGCCTGCCGGCAGGAAGGAGCGCGATCCCCCTGGGATCGCGCTCCCACTCCCACCGGCAGACATCCGGGTCGGGTGCCGCCGATGCGAGCCACTCGACCGCTGTTTCCGCCCCCGCGCCACCGGCCATGACCAGTCTCCGTTCCGTGTCCACCGGCTCCGTTTCGCCGGTACGTCCACATGGGGAGAGAGGGTTGACGCCGCACTCTTACGCGAGTTTGTTACCCACTGGTAGTGATCTACGTCACGTCGGCCGCAGGGGCGGCTCAGCTGTCGAAGCCGAGCCCCACCCGGTCCAGGGTCCGCAGCCACAGGTTGCGGTGCCCGCCGTTGGCGTCCGCCCTGGCCAGGGACCTCTTGGTGAGTTCGATCCCGGTCCAGGCGAACGGCTCCGGCGGGAACGGCAACGGCTTGCGGCGGACCATCTCCAGTCCGGTCCGCTCGTTCCGCTCGCCCGCCAGCAGGTCGAGCATCACCTCGGCGCCGAACCGGGTGGCCCCCACGCCGAGCCCGGTGTACCCGGCGGCATAGGCGACCCGGCCCCGGTGGGCGGTCCCGAAGAACGCGGAGAAACGGGAGCAGGTGTCGATCGCCCCGCCCCAGGCGTGGCTGAACCGGACCCCCTCCAGCTGCGGGAAGCAGACGAAGAACTGGCCCGCGAGCTTGTGGAAGGTCTCGGGGCGCTGGTCGAGCGCGTTGCTCAGCCGCCCCCCGTACGGGTAGACGGCGTCGTAACCGCCCCACAGGATCCGGTTGTCGGCGGACAGCCGGAAGTAGTGGAACTGGTTGGCGCTGTCGCCCAGGCCCTGACGGTTCCGCCAGCCGATCGAGCCGAGCTGCTCGTCGGTGAGCGGCTCGGTCATCAGCGCGTAGTCGTAGACCGGCACGGTGTACGGACGCACCCGCCTGACCAGCGACGGGAAGACGTTCGTCCCGAGCGCCACCCGGCGGGCGAGGACCCTGCCGTGCGGCGTGCGGACCGTCATACCGGTGGCGGTCCCGGCCAGGTCGACACCCCGGGTGTTCTCGTACATCCGTACGCCGAGATCGAGACAGGCCCGCTTCAGTCCCCAGGCCAGCTTGGCGGGGTGCAGCATCGCGACGCCGTCCCGGTCCCAGAGCCCGCCCAGGAAGGTGGGCGAGTCCACCTCGGCGCGCAGCGCGTCCCGGTCCAGGAACTCCAGCCCGGTGAAACCGAGCCGCTCGGCGTCCCGGTGCCACTCGCGGAGTTCCTCCAGCTGGTGCGGCTCGGTGGCGACGTCGATCTCACCGGTGCGCTCGAACTCGCAGTCGATGGAATAGCGGGCGACGGCGGCCTCGATGGCGTCGAGGTTCCGCGCGCCCAGCTCCTCCAGCTTCCCGATCTCGTCCGGCCACCGGTCCAGGCCGTTGGGCAGGCCGTGGGTGAGGGAGGCGGCGCAGAAGCCGCCGTTGCGGCCCGAGGCCGCCCAGCCCACCTCGCGTCCCTCGATCAGGACGACGTCCCGCTGCGGGTCGCGCTCCTTGGCGATCAGAGCGGTCCACAGTCCGCTGTAGCCGCCGCCCACGACGAGGAGGTCGCAGTGTTCGTCGCCGGTGAGCGGGGGCAGTGCCGCCGGCCTGCCGGGGTCGTCCAGCCAGAACGGTACGGGACTGGCGTCCATGAGTGAGGGTGCGGCCGAACGCATGGCTTCTGGGGCCATGACTTCCAACTCCTTCAGGGCTTTCCGCGCGCTGCGCTGCGCACGCGGTCGCACGCTAGCGCGCGCTGTTCTTCCGCCGGTTCGCGATCAGCTGGCCGGCGACGACCACCAGCACGGCGATGATGAACATGGCCGTACCGATGACGTTGATCTGCACGGGCGTGCCACGCTGCGCCGATCCCCAGACGAACATGGGGAAGGTCACGGTGGAGCCCGCGTTGAAATTGGTGATGATGAAATCGTCGAACGAGAGCGCGAAGGCGAGCAGTGCTCCCGCCGCGATCCCGGGGGCGGCGATCGGCAGGGTCACCCGCAGGAAGGTCTGCACGGGACCCGCATACAGGTCGCGGGCCGCCTCCTCCAGGCGCGGGTCCATCGACATCACCCGCGCCTTGACCGCCGTCACGACGAAGCTCAGGCAGAACATGATGTGCGCGATGAGGATCGTCCAGAAGCCGAGCTGCGCGCCCATGTTCAGGAACAGGGTGAGCAATGAGGCGGCCATGACGACCTCCGGCATCGCCATCGGCAGGAAGATCAGCGAGTTGATCGCGCCGCGCGCCCGGAACCGGTAGCGGACCAGCGCGAACGAGATCATCGTGCCCAGGACCGTCGCGCCGAGCGTGGCCCAGCCGGCGATCTGGAGGGAGAGCGAGAGCGAGCCGCACATGTCGGCGACTCCGCACGGGTCCTTCCAGGCGTCCGTGGAGAAGTGCTGCCAGGCGTAGTTGAAGCGGCCCTTCGGCTTGTTGAACGAGAACACCATCACGACGATGTTCGGGAGGATCAGGTAGGCGAGGGTCAGCAGACCCGCGATGACGACGAGGTTCCGCCGTATCCAGCGCAGTACGGGCATCAGACCAGGTCCTCCGTCCCGGAGCGGCGGATGTAGACGGTGACCATGACCAGGACGACCGCCATGAGGATGAAGGAGAGCGCGGCCGCCGTCGGGTAGTCGAGGACGCGCAGGAACTGGGTCTGGATCACGCTGCCGACCATCTTGGTGTCGGTGGAGCCCAGCAGTTCCGCGTTGACGTAGTCGCCGCTGGCCGGGATGAAGGTCAGCAGCGTTCCGGAGACGACCCCCGGCATGGACAGCGGGAAGGTCACCTTGCGGAAGGTGGTGGCGGGGGTGGCGTAGAGGTCCCCGGCAGCCTCGTGCAGCCTGCCGTCGATCCGCTCCAACGAGGTGTAGAGCGGCAGGATCATGAACGGCAGGAAGTTGTACGTGAGGCCGCAGACCACGGCCATCGGGGTGGCCAGCACCCGGTTCGACTCGGTCCATCCGAGCCAGTCGGTGATGTCCAGGACGTGCAGCGTGTTCAGCATGTCGACGACCGCGCCGCCGTCCGCGAGGATCGTCTTCCAGGCGAGGGTGCGGATCAGGAAGCTGGTGAAGAACGGCGCGATGACCAGCACGAGCACGATGTTGCGCCACCGGCCCGCCTTGAAGGCGATGAGGTACGCCAGCGGGTAGCCGAGCAGCAGGCACAGGATCGTGGCGGTGCCCGCGTAGAGCAGGGACCGGACGAACTGCGGGTAGTAGTCCTTCAGCGCGTCCCAGTACGTCTGGAAGTGCCAGGTGACCTCGAAGCCCTTCTCCAGGGAGCCGGTCTGCACGGAGGTCGATGCCTGGTAGACGAGCGGCAGCGCGAAGAAGACGACGAGCCACAGGATGCCGGGGAGCAGCAGCCAGTAGGGGACGAGGCGCTTGCGGGTGGACGGCTTGCGGATCGCCGGCTGGGTGACGGGCGCGACGGGTGGCGCCTGGGTGGCGGTCACGCCGCGTCCTCCACCGTCTCCACGCCCGCCGCGATGTCCTGGTCGGCGTCGAGTCCGAAGGTGTGCGCCGGGTTCCAGTGCAGGACGACCTCGGCGCCGGCCGTGAGGCCCGCGCGCCGCTCGACGTTCTGCTCGTACACCTGGAGCGCCTTGCCCGCCGGGCTCTCCACCACGTACTGGGTGGAGACGCCGATGAAGCTGGAGTCGACGATCCGGCCGGTGACCCGGTTGCGGCCGTCGGCTATCGCGTCCGCCTCGTCGGCGGGGACCAGCGACATCTTCTCCGGTCGCACCCCGAGCAGCAGCCTGCCGCCGCTCGTGGCCGGGGCGGCGCACCGCTCGCGGGGCATCCGCAGCTTCCCGCCCCCGGCCGCCACGACGACATCGCCGTCCGCGGAGACGATCTCGCCCTCGATGAGGTTGGAGGTGCCGAGGAAGTTGGCGACGAAGGTCGTCCTCGGGTTCTCGTACAGGTCGGCGGGGGCGCCGAGTTGCTCGACCCGGCCGCCGTTCATCACCGCGACCGTGTCGGCCATGGTCATGGCCTCCTCCTGGTCGTGGGTGACGTGGATGAAGGTGATGCCGACCTCGGTCTGGATGCGCTTGAGCTCCAACTGCATCTGGCGGCGCAGTTTCAGGTCGAGGGCGCCGAGCGGTTCGTCGAGGAGCAGCACCTGCGGGTGGTTGATCAGTGCGCGGGCCACGGCGACGCGCTGCTGCTGGCCGCCGGAGAGCTGGTGCGGCTTGCGCCTGGCGAAGTCGCCGAGCTGGACGAGGTCCAGCATCTCGTCGACCTGCTTCTTCACCGATTTGATGCCCCTGCGGCGCAGCCCGAAGGCGATGTTCTCGGTGATGTCGAGGTGCGGGAAGAGCGCGTAGCTCTGGAAGACGGTGTTGACGGGCCGTTTGTACGGGGGAAGACCGGTGATGTCCCGGTCGCCGAGCAGGACGGTGCCGGTGGTGGCCTCCTCCAGCCCGGCGATCATCCGCAGGGTGGTGGTCTTGCCGCAGCCGGACGCGCCGAGGAGCGCGAAGAAGGAACCCTGCGGGACGGTCAGGTCGAGCGGCTTGACGGCGGTGAAGGAGCCGTACGTCTTGCTGATCCCGGTGAGGCGGACGTCGCCGCCGGACTGCTGCTGTGTCATGGGTCGCGGTCCCAGTGGTGTCGGGGGGTCGGGAAGGAAGGGCGGGGCGCCGGGCGGGGCGGAATCGTGCCGCGGCCGGCTGTGGGAGCCCCGGGACGGCCGGGGCTCCGGACGGGCGCCTCAGGCGCCGATGAGCTTGGCGAACTTCTCCTCGTACGCCGTCTCCTCCTCCGCGGACAGCGAGCGGAAGGCGTGCGACCTGGCCGCCATCTCCTCGTCCGGGAGGATCAGTACGTTGTCGGCCATGGCCTTGTCGATCTTCGCGAGCTCGTCGCGGACCCCGTCGACCGGGCAGACGAAGTTGATGTACGCGGCGAGCCGGGCCGCGGTCGTCGGTTCGTAGTAGTGGTCGATGAGCTTCTCGGCGTTGGTCTTGTGCCGGGCCTTCACCGGGACGAGCAGGTTGTCGCTGGATATGACGTAACCGGCGGCCGGTATGGCGTACTTGATGTCCGGGTTCCCGGCCTGCAGCTGGATGATGTCCCCGGCCCAGGCGACGCAGGCGGCGATGTCGCCCTTGTCCAGGTCGGCCGTGTAGTCGTTGCCGGTGAAGCGCCGGATCTGCTTCCTGTCGACGCCCTTCTGGATGCGGCCGATCGCGGCGTCGTAGTCGGCGTCGGTGAACTTTCCGGGGTCCTTGCCCATGTCGAGCAGGGTCAGGCCGACGGAGTCGCGCATCTCCGACAGGAAGCTGACCCGGCCCTTGAGCTTCGGGTCGTCGAGCAGCTGACCGATGGAGTCGACCTTGCGGCCCCCGGTCGCCCTGGAGTTGTAGGCGATGACGGCGGGGATGCCCGCCCACGGATACGAGTGGACGCGGCCGGGGTCCCAGTCCGGCGAGCGGAACTGGGCCGACAGGTTCGCGTAGGCATTCGGGAGGTTCGACGCGTCGAGCGGCTGTGCCCAGCCGAGACGGACGACGCGGGCGGCCAGCCAGTCGGTGACGCAGATGAGGTCGCGCCCGGTGTCCTGGCCCGCCGCGAGCTGCGGCTTGATCTTCCCGAAGAACTCGACGTTGTCGTTGATGTCCTCGGTGTACTTGACCTTGATCCCGGTGCGTTGCGTGAACGTCTCCAGGGTGGGCCGGTGCTTGCCGTCGTCGGTGACGTCCATGTACTCGGTCCAGTTGGAGAAGTTGACCTGCTTCTCCTCGGCCGAGTGGTCGTCGGAGGCCGCCGCCGCGCCCGTCTCCCGCTTCGCCGGCGGGATGCCGCACGCGCTCAGCGTGCCCAGACCGCCGAGCGCGAGCGCCCCCGGTGCGGAGGCGCGCAGCAGCGATCGGCGGGTCAGGGCGCCCCGGCCGCTGGTCAGACTGCGCCGCATCGCGGCCAATTGGGCCGCGGAGAGGCGCTCGGGCTCGTACTGCTCCATACGCGTTGCCCTTTCGGGTGGGTGTGGCCGGGGTCGGCCGGACTATCGGTCCCCGAAGATCGTGCGGTGCCAGTCCTTGCGGGCGACCGCGGTGTTGTCGTACATCACGTGCTTGATCTGCGTGTACTCCTCGAAGGAATACGACGACATGTCCTTGCCGAAGCCGCTGGCCTTGTATCCGCCGTGCGGCATCTCGCTGATGATCGGAATGTGGTCGTTGACCCAGACGCAGCCCGCCTTGATCTCGCGGGTGGCGCGGTTCGCCCGGTACAGGTCGCGGGTCCAGGCGGAGGCGGCGAGTCCGTACGGGGTGTCGTTGGCGAGGCGGATGCCCTCGTCGTCGGAGTCGAAGGGCAGCACGACCAGCACCGGGCCGAAGATCTCGGACTGGACGATCTCGCTGTCCTGGGCGGCCCCGGCGATCAGGGTCGGCCGGTAGTAGGCGCCGGCCGCGAGGTCGCCGCCGGGTGCCTCGCCGCCGGTGACGACGGTGGCGTACGCGCGGGCGCGCTCGACGAATCCGGCGACCCGGTCCCGCTGGACATGGCTGATCAGCGGGCCGAGGTCGGTCGAGGGGTCGAAGGGATCACCGAGCCGGACGGTCTCCATCAGCTCCGCGACGCCCTGCACGAACGCGTCGTACAGGGGGCGCTGGACGTAGGCGCGGGTGGCGGCGGTGCAGTCCTGGCCGGTGTTGATGAGCGCCCCGGCGACCGCGCCGTGGACCGCGGCCTCCAGATCGGCGTCGTCGAAGACGACGAAGGGGGCCTTGCCGCCGAGTTCGAGGTGGAGGCGCTTGACGGTGGAGGTGGCGATCTCCGCGACCCGCTTGCCGACGGCGGTGGAGCCGGTGAAGGAGGTCATCACGACGTCCGGGTGTCCGACGAGGTGTTCGCCGGCCTCCTTGCCGGTGCCGCTGACGATGTTGATCACGCCGTCCGGGATGCCCGCCACGGTGGCCGCTTGGGCGAACATCAGCGAGGTCAGCGGGGTGATCTCGGCGGGCTTCAGCACGATGGTGTTGCCTGCGGCGACGGCCGGGAGGATCTTCCAGGCGGCCATCTGGAGCGGGTAGTTCCAGGGCGCGATCGAGCCGATGACGCCGATCGCCTCGCGGCGTACGTACGAGGTGTGGTCGCCGTCGTACTCGGCGGCCGACCTGCCCTCCAGATGGCGGGCGGCGCCCGCGAAGAAGGAGGTGTTGTCGACGGTGCCGGGCACGTCGAACTCGGTGGAGAGCTTGATCGGCTTGCCGCACTGGAGGGACTCGACGTACGCGAAGTCGTCGGCCTGCTCGGCGAGGACGGCGGCGAAGCGGTGCATCGCCTCGGACCGCTCGGCGGGCGTCGCGCCCGACCAGCCGGGGAACGCCTCGCGGGCGGCGGCTACGGCCGCGTCGACATCGGCGGTGCTCGCCAGTTCGTAGGTGTGGACCGTCTCGCCCGTCGCCGGGTTCACCACGTCGTGGTGGCGTCCCGATGTGCCGGACCGCAGCTTTCCGCCGATGTACTGTGCACCGTCCGCGAAGCGGTCCCGCACCTGGATGCTGTTGCCCATGACGCTCTCCTCCGCCGCGTGCCCACAGGTCGGCGGCGTAGCTTCTGCTCGATTTGAGTGCCGATCCTGACAGAGGCGAACAACCCCAACAAGTGATTCCGTTGTTGCCTTTTGGTTACGCGACGGAATCCTTCGACCATGTGTCGCGTCGGCGCGGAATTACCGGTACGGAGTGTCAGTGGCGGATGCCAGACTCGCATGTCATGGAACACATGGACGACCTCCTGGCACGGACCCGACGGGGCGAGCGGGTGAAGTACCTGCACTTCTGGGGGCACCGTCCGCGCCCCGACGGCCGCGTCGGCGCGAGCTGCCTCAGCCAGTGGTGGCCGTCACCGTTCGAGGTCGACGGCGTGCGGTACGCGACGGCCGAGCACTGGATGATGGCCGCCAAGGCCCGGCTGTTCGGTGACGCGGAGGCGGAGGCCCAGGCGCTGGCGGCGAAGAGCCCGGCCCAGGCGAAGAAGGCGGGCCGACTGGTCCGCGGCTTCGACGAGGAGGTGTGGCGGCGCGAGCGCTTCGCGCTGGTGGTGGCCGGCAGCGTGCACAAGTTCGCCCACCACGCGGATCTGCGCGATTTCCTGCTGAACACCGGGGAGCGAGTCCTCGTCGAGGCCAGCCCGATGGACCGGATATGGGGCATCGGACTGGCCGCGGACGATCCGCGCGCCGAGAACCCGGCGACATGGCGCGGGCTGAATCTGCTCGGGTTCGCCCTCATGGACGCCCGGACGGCGCTGCGCGCCGGATGAACCCGGCCAAACGCCCGGCGGCCGGTGGACCGAGGTCTCGTCCACCGACGGCCGGGCGGGATGCGGCGATGCCGCGGGAGCGGGCCCCGGTGCCGGGACCGCCCTCAGCGGGTGACGTCGACGACCAGGGACGTGGAGTACCCGTCGTCGTAGCCGCTGTCCTCGAACTCTTCGGTGTGGGCGACGAGCAGCCAGACGAAGAAGGCGATGAACGCCACCCCGATGGCGATGCCGATGGACCCCATGATGACGCCGGACAGGGCCTGACCGCTGTTGTTGGCCTCGCCCCGCTGCACCCGCTTGCGCCCCAGGATGCCGAAGATCAGGGCGAGCACGCCCAGGACGATGCTCGGTATCCCGTACATGCAGAACGTGCAGAGGGCCAGGATGCCGAGCACCATGGCCGCCGTTCCCATGCCGTTGGCCGGCTGAGGGCCGCCCCAGGGCGCCTGGGGGTAGCCGGGGTATCCCGGATATCCGTACTGCGGGGCGGGCGCGGCCGGGTAGCCGTACTGCCCCGCGGCCGGCGGGACCTGCTGTCCCGGGCCGTTCGGCGCGATCGGCGGCGGCGGTACCTGCCCGAACCCGGCTCCGGGGGCCGGGGCGGGTGCTGGCGGCGTCACGGGACCGGGCGCCGGGACGGCGTCGGCGGGGCCGCCCCCGACCCCCGGCATGGCCGTGACCGTCGGCTGGTTGTGCACGGCGGGCGGCGGCGGGCCGCCGGCCGGCTTGTCCAGGGGCACCCTGCTGTCCGGCGGGGCCCACGGGTCGTGCGCCGCGGCCCCGTCCTCGGGCTGCTGTGTGTTGTCAGACATGGGCCTCCCCCATCGTGGTCCTGTCATGCTACGGCCCGGTCCGGTGGCGGAGGCCCCGGCCTACGATGATGCCCGTCCGCCGCCCGGCCTCGCACGCCCGGCAGTCCCCCAGACCCCTCCACCGGAGAGTCCGATGACCGACCTGACCCCCTTCGTCTCGGGGCTGCCCAAGGCCGAACTGCACGTCCACCACGTCGGTTCCGCCTCGCCCCGCATCGTCGCCGAGCTGGCGGCGCACCACCCCGACTCCAAGGTCCCCACCGACCCCGAGGCGCTTGCCGACTACTTCACCTTCACCGATTTCCGCCACTTCATCGAGGTCTACCTCTCCGTCGTGGATCTGATCCGCACCCCGGAGGACGTCCGACTGCTGACCTTCGAGGTCGCCCGGGACATGGCCCGGCAGAACATCCGTTACGCGGAACTGACCGTCACCCCGTTCAGCTCGACCCGGCGCGGCATCCCGGAGCAGGGCTTCATGGAGGCGATAGAGGACGCCCGCAGGGCCGCCGAGGCGGAGCTCGGCGTGGTCCTGCGCTGGTGCTTCGACATCCCGGGCGAGGCCGGGCTGGAGGCGGCCGAGGAGACCACCCGGCTCGCCGTCGGCCTGCGGCCCGAGGGACTCGTCTCGTTCGGGCTCGGCGGTCCGGAGATCGGGGTGGAGCGCCCGCAGTTCAAGCCCTTCTTCGACCGGGCGATCGCGGAGGGGCTGCACTCCGTGCCGCACGCCGGGGAGACCACCGGACCGCAGACCGTGTGGGACGCGCTGACCCACCTGCGCGCCGAGCGCATCGGGCACGGCACCAGCTCCGTCCGCGACCCGGAACTGCTGGCCCACCTCGCCGAGCACCGCATCCCGCTGGAGGTGTGCCCGACCTCGAACACAGCCACCCGCGCGGTCGCCGACATCGAGCGGCACCCGGTGCGGGAGATGGTGGCGGCGGGGGTCCTGGTCACCATCAACAGCGACGACCCGCCGATGTTCGGCACCGATCTCAACAACGAGTACGGGGTGGCCGCCCGCCTCCTCGGCCTGGACGAGCGGGGCCTGGCGGCGCTGGCGAAGAACGCGGTCGATGCCTCGTACCTCGACCCGGCGGGCAAGCGGGCCCTGGCCGCCGAGATCGACACGTACACGAACGACTGGCTGGAGCGCGCCGGCCGGTGATCCCCGGTCGCCACAATGGCCCCATGGCCTCCTCCGTCACCGCCGTGGCCCATCGCGGCGATCCGTACCGCGTCCGCGAGAACACCCTCGCCTCGATCCGCTCCGCACTCGAACGCGGGGCGGACGCGGTGGAGATCGACGTGCGGGTCACCCGCGACGGGGTGCCGGTCCTGCTGCACGACGCCACGCTGGACCGGCTCTGGGGTCACGGCCTGCGGCTCGACCGGCTCACCCACGACCGGCTCACCGAACTGACCGGGGGCGGCCTGCCCACCCTTCGCGAGGCGCTTCGCGTCACCGAGGGACACCGCGTCATGGTCGACCTGCCCGGTTCCACCGACGACTCGGTACGCCGGATCGTCGATGTGATCCGCGAGTGCGGCGCCGACGGGCGGGCGTACTACTGCGCGGGCGCCGATGCCATGCTGCGCGTGCGCGCCGCCGACCCGTCCGCCGAGATCGCGCTGACCCGCACGACGCTCGCCCCGCCGAGCGCCGCCCTGCTCGACGCGGTGCGGCCGCGCTGGCTGAACTTCCGGTTCGGCCTGGTGAACCGCGACCTGACGGACCGCCTGCACCGGGACGGGCTGCTGGTCTCCGCCTGGACCGCCGACACCGGGTTCACCATGCGCCGCCTCGTGCGCGCCGGGGTGGACTCCATCACCACGAACCGCATCGACGTCCTGCGCGGCGTGCTGGCCCGCCACCTGCCCGCCCGGCCCTCCTGACCGCCCTTCATGACCGGTCCGGCATCATGGACGGACCCGCATCCGCCGCGATGCCGGCCCCGGATCCAGAGGAGCAGTGCCGTGTCCGAAGCGAGCAAACCCCTTTCCGACCGCATCCGTTCCGACATCGCCCACAACGCACGGGTGTGGAACCACTGGCTCGGCGGAAAGGACAACTATCCCGTCGACCGGGAGGTCGGCGACCAGGTCACCGGCATGTACCCGAGCATCGGCGAAGTGGCCCGCGCGGACCGGGCGTTCCTGGGGCGGGCCGTGCGGTATCTGGCCGGCGAGGCGGGGATCACGCAGTTCCTGGACATCGGCACCGGACTGCCGACCGCCGACAACACGCACGAGGTCGCCCAGCGCACCGCGCCCGGTGCCCGGGTGGTGTACGTCGACAACGACCCGATCGTGCTCGCGCACGCCCGGGCGCTGCTCGTCGGCTGCCCGGAGGGCGCGACCGAGTACATCGACGCGGACGCCCACGACCCGGAGAAGATCCTGCGGGCCGTCGCTCCGACCCTGGACCTGACGAAGCCGGTCGCGGTCATGCTGCTCGGCATCCTCAACTTCGTCATGGACACGGACGAGGCCCGGCGCATCGTGCGGACGCTGATGGACGCGTTGCCGTCCGGCAGCCATCTGGCCCTCACCCACCCGACGACGGAACTGGGCGGCGAGGGCAACGAGGCGGCGATGCGGTTCTGGAACGAGAACGCCACCCCGCCGATCACCGCCCGCAGCCGCGCCGAGTTCGCCTCGTTCCTGACCGGCCTCGACCTGGTGGAACCCGGCATCGTCTCCTGCGGGCGCTGGCGCGCGGAACCCGGTGCGGTGGAGGTCGCCCAGTTCGGCGCGGTGGCACGCAAGCCCTGACGCCACCGGTCCGATGCGCTCACGGCGCATCACGGCGGGAGTGCCCGGCCTCGCCCCGGGTACCCGGCCCTCTCGGCCTCGGCGGAGCTCTTCGCTCGCTCACGTCCGCAACGTACGCCCGCGTTCACCAGCCCCTTGCGCCACCCCCGGTACGGCTCACAGGCCCACGACGGCGTTCCACCGCTTCGCGAACTCGGTGCGTTCCTCGGACGTGATGTCGCGGGCGATGGCCAGCCGCTTGCGCATCGCGTCGTCGGGGAAGATCAGCGGGTCCTCGGCGAGTGCGGCGGTCTCCTCGTCCTTGGCGGAGGCCAGTACGTCGCGGGCGGCCGGGACGGGGCAGACGTAGTTGACCCAGGCCGCCAGTTCGGCGGCTACCTCCGGCTCGTAGTAGTGGTCGACGAGCTTCTCGGCGTTGCGCTTGTGGCGGGCGAGGTTGGGGATCATCAGCGACTCCGCCCACAGTTCGGCGCCTTCCTCGGGGACCACGAACTCGATCTCCGGGTTGTCGGCCTGGAGTTGGATGACGTCTCCCGAGTACGCCTGGCAGGCGAGCACGTCGCCGGTCGAGAGGTCCTTGATGTAGTCGTTGCCGGTGAAGCGGCGGATGTGCTTCTTGCGGACCAGCTTCTCGACCTGGTCGCAGATCCGGTGGAAGTCGTCGGGCCGCCAGCGGGTGATGTCGACGCCGTTGCCCTGCATCAGGAGGGCGAATGCCTCGTCGAGCCCGGACAGCAGCGTCACCTTGCCGCGCAGGTCGTCCGCCCACAGATCGCTCAGGTGCTTGATCTCGCGGCCGAGCCGCTTGCGGTTGTAAGCGATGCCGGTGATCCCCGACTGCCAGGGAACGCTGTGCATCCGGCCGTTGTCGAAGGCGGGCGAACGCAGTTGCGGGTCGAGGTACTTGGCGACGTTGGGCTGCTTCGCCCGGTCCATCTCCTGCACCCAGCCGAGCCGTACGAACCGTGCGGCCATCCAGTCGCTGATGACGATCAGGTCCCGGCCGGTCTCCTGATGGTTCATCAGTGCGGGGCTGATCTTGCCGAAGAACTCGTCGTTGTCGTTGATCTCCTCGGTGTACGTGACGGCGATCCCGGTGCGCCTGCCGAAGGCGTCGAGCGTGGGCCGCCTCGACGCGTTCTCGTCGTCGGTGTCGATGTAGAGCGGCCAGTTCGCGAAGTGCAGGGCGTGGTCGCGCGCCGAGAGGTCACGGCCCGCGCGGTCGCCGGGCTGCACGTAGGCGGCCGGCACTCCGCAGCCGACCAGGGAGATTCCGGTCGCCGTGGCCCCGAAGGCGCGCAGCAGGGACCGGCGGGACATGGGGTTCTTCGGGGTTGCTCGCACCTGCGCAGGATGCCGGTCGGCGACGGCACCGGCAATGGACCAAGCGTCCAGCCGCGTGCGCCCGGCCCGCACACCCTGTCGAGACCGGGAGGGGCGGGGCGACCACGGGCACGGCCCCGGGCGTGTGCCCGGGGCCGTGGCGGGAAGCGGGGTGCGCGTCAGCCGTCGAGCGAGGTCATGACGTGCTTGATGCGGGTGTAGTCCTCGAAGCCGTAGGCGGAGAGGTCCTTGCCGTAGCCGGACTTCTTGAATCCGCCGTGCGGCATCTCGGCGACGAGCGGGATGTGGGTGTTGATCCACACGCAGCCGAAGTCGAGACTCTTGGACATGCGCATCGCGCGGGCGTGGTCCTTGGTCCACACCGAGGAGGCGAGGGCGTACTCCACGCCGTTGGCGTACTCCACGGCCTGGGCCTCGTCCGTGAACTTCTGGACGGTGATGACCGGGCCGAAGACCTCGTGCTGGATGATCTCGTCGTCCTGCTTGAGGCCGGAGACGACGGTCGGGGCGTAGAAGTAGCCCTTCTCGCCGACCCGGTGGCCGCCCGCCTCGACCCTGGCGTGGGCGGGGAGCCGCTCGATGAAGCCGCTGACCTGCTTGAGCTGGTTGGCGTTGTTGAGCGGGCCGTACAGCACGTCCTCGTCGTCCGGCAGGCCGGTCTTGGTGGCGGCGGCGGCCTCGGCGAGCGCGGTGACGAACTCGTCGTGGATGGACTCGTGGACCAGGACCCGGGTCGCGGCCGTGCAGTCCTGTCCGGCGTTGAAGTAGCCCGCCGTGGAGATGCCCTCGACGGCCTTGGCGATGTCGGTGTCCTCGAACACGACGACCGGGGCCTTGCCGCCGAGCTCCAGGTGGACCCGCTTGACGTCCTTGGCGGCGGACTCGGCGACCTGCATGCCGGCCCGTACCGAACCGGTGATGGAGGCCATCGCCGGGGTCGGGTGCTCGACCATCGCGCGGCCGGTGTCGCGGTCGCCGCAGATCACGTTGAAGACGCCCTTGGGCAGGATCTGTCCGATGATCTCGGCGATCAGCACGGTCGACGCCGGGGTGGTGTCGGACGGCTTGATGACCACGGTGTTGCCCGCGGCGAGCGCCGGGGCGAACTTCCAGACGGCCATCATCATGGGGTAGTTCCACGGCGCGACCTGCGCGCAGACGCCGACCGGCTCGCGCCGGACGATGGAGGTGAGGCCCTCCATGTACTCGCCGGCCGAGCGGCCCTCCAGCAGCCGGGCCGCGCCCGCGAAGAAGCGGATCTGGTCCACCATCGGCGGGACTTCTTCGGTGCGGGTGAGTTCGAGCGGCTTGCCGGTGTTCTCCGACTCGGCGGCGATGAGGTCCTCGGCGCGCTCCTCGAAGGCGTCCGCGATCTTCAGCAGGGCCTTCTGACGCTCGGCAGGGGTGGTGTCGCGCCAGGCGGGGAAGGCGGCCGCGGCAGCGTCCATCGCGGCATCGACATCGGCCTGCCCCGAGAGCGGCGAGGTCGCGTAGACCTCCTCCGTCACCGGGTTCACCACGTCGATGGTCCGCCCGTCGGCGGCGTCCCGGAATTCTCCGTTGATGTAGTTGCGCAGACGGCGCACCTCGGTGGTCACAGCCACCCCTCCTGTCGACACGTCCAATGAGTGAGATGCCCAGCCTAGTCGTTCCGATGTTGCTTTCGACATGCCCACCCGCCGTGAACTTCGGATTCAGTGACATCCGAACCCTCAAACAACGAATTTCATCGCTCCGGGGTTGCCAGACCGACGAGTCCCGGTGCAGAGTGGATGCGTGGCCAGTCGCAGCGCAGACTCCAGGAACGGGAACGGATCGTCCCCCGCGGTCGATGCCGTCTCCCTCGCGATCATCGAGCAGCTCCAGGAGGACGGGCGCCGCCCGTACGCCGCGATAGGCAAGGCCGTCGGCCTGTCCGAGGCGGCCGTGCGGCAACGCGTTCAGAAGCTGCTCGACCAGGGCGTGATGCAGATCGTCGCCGTCACGGACCCGCTCACCGTGGGATTCCGCCGGCAGGCGATGGTGGGCATCAATGTCGACGGTGACCTCGACCCCGTCGCCGAGGCGCTGTCGGCCATGGACGAGTGCGAGTACGTGGTGATGACCGCGGGCTCGTTCGACCTGATGGTGGAGATCGTCTGCGAGGACGACGACCACCTGCTGGAAACGATCAACAAAAGCATCCGGGCCATCCCCGGAGTGCGCTCCACCGAGAGCTTTGTCTATCTGAAGCTCAAGAAGCAGACCTATATGTGGGGAACCCGATAGCCGTGAGCAAGGACCTCAGCCGAACCGCGTACGACCACCTGTGGATGCACTTCACCCGCATGTCGGACTACGAGAACGCGCCCGTTCCCACCATCGTGCGTGGCGAGGGCACCTACATCTTCGACGACCAGGGCAAGCGCTACCTCGACGGCCTGTCCGGCCTGTTCGTGGTCAACGCCGGCCACGGCCGTCACGAGCTCGCCGAGGCGGCCTACAAGCAGGGCCAGGAACTGGGCTTCTTCCCGGTCTGGTCCTACGCCCACCCCAAGGCCGTCGAGCTTGCCGACCGCCTCGCGGACTACGCGCCGGGCGACCTCAACAAGGTCTTCTTCACCACCGGCGGCGGCGAGGCGGTGGAGACCGCCTGGAAGCTCGCCAAGCAGTACTTCAAGCTCCAGGGCAAGCCGACCAAGTACAAGGTCATCTCCCGCGCGGTCGCCTACCACGGCACCCCGCAGGGCGCCCTGTCGATCACCGGCCTGCCGGCCCTGAAGGCCCCCTTCGAGCCGCTGGTCCCCGGTGCGCACAAGGTCGCGAACACCAACATCTACCGCGCCCCGATCCACGGCGACGACCCGGTGGCCTTCGGCCGCTGGGCCGCCGACCAGATCGAGCAGCAGATCCTCTTCGAGGGCCCGGACACCGTCGCCGCGGTCTTCCTGGAGCCGGTGCAGAACGCCGGTGGCTGCTTCCCGCCGCCGCCCGGATACTTCCAGCGCGTGCGCGAGATCTGCGACAAGTACGACGTGCTGCTCGTCTCCGACGAGGTCATCTGCGCCTTCGGTCGCCTCGGCACGATGTTCGCCTGCGACAAGTTCGGCTACGTGCCGGACATGATCACCTGCGCCAAGGGCATGACCTCGGGCTACTCCCCGATCGGGGCGTGCATCGTCTCGGACCGGGTCGCCGCGCCGTTCTACGAGGGTGACAACACCTTCCTGCACGGCTACACCTTCGGCGGTCACCCGGTGTCCGCGGCCGTCGGCCTCGCCAACCTCGACATCTTCGAGCGCGAGGGCCTCAACCAGCACGTCCTGGACAACGAGAACGCCTTCTTCACCACGCTGCAGAAGCTGCTGGACCTGCCGATCGTCGGCGACGTCCGCGGCAACGGCTACTTCTACGGCATCGAGCTGGTGAAGGACAAGGCCACCAAGGAGACCTTCACCGACGAGGAGACCGAGCGCGTCCTGTACGGCTTCCTCTCCAAGGCGCTGTACGACAACGGCCTGTACTGCCGGGCCGACGACCGCGGCGACCCGGTCGTCCAGCTCGCGCCGCCGCTGATCTCCGACCAGTCGACGTTCGACGAGATCGAGGGCATCCTGCGCAACGTCCTGACGCAGGCGTGGACCAAGCTCTGATCAGGCTCTGATCCACGGTCCGATCGGGGTCCGGCCACGGTCCGGCCCCGATCGGCGTCCGGCCGTCCGGTCGGCGTACCGCGGCCACCCCGGCCCGGCGCGCCCGCCGGGCTCCGGCGTCCGGCCGTCGCCCGACCGCCTTCGGACCGGCGTCCGTTGATCGTCCCGTACGGCCCGCAACGGCCCGGGTGCGCCCATTCGAGTGGGATGGAACGCACCCGGGCCGTGTGCTGTGCCCACACCGAGGTTCGGATCCCTACGGTGCCGAGTGACCGATCGGCCCGCTCTTCGTTCCCCCGTACGGGGGAAGGGAATGACGATCTGAACCGAGGTGTACGCCATGGTGGCCCCGCCGGACAACGACGTGATCTGGGCGCGTTCCCTACAGCACTCCCACAACGGCTCACCCGCGCTCGGCGGAGTCTCCATGGGTGTCCGCGACGGCGAGATCCTCGCCGTGACCGGCCCCCGGGGCAGCGGCAAGACGACCCTGCTGCACTGCCTGTCCGGTCAACTGGTGCCCGAAGAGGGCGAGGTGTGGTTCAACAGCGTCCCCGTCCACACCATGGGCCCCCGGCTGCGCGAGCGGCTGCGCCGCGACAGGTTCGGCTGGATCGCCCCCGATCCGCAGCTCGTCCCGGAGCTGAACGCCTGGGAGAACGTGGCCCTTCCGCTGCTGCTGCGCGGCGCCTCGCACCGGGAGGCCCGGCGGACCGGCCTGGAGTGGCTGGAGCGGCTCGACATCGGCACCTGTGCCAAGCAGCGACCGCACACCCTGCTCCAGGGCGAGCGCCAGCGGATCGCCGTGGCGCGCGCACTGGCCGCCTCGCCGACGGTGATCTTCGCCGACGAGCCGACCGCCACCCTGCACCGCACCGACCGGGCGCACGTGCTGCGCACCCTGACCACCGCGGCCCGGTCGCACCGCATCACGGTGGTGCTGGCCACCCATGACGCGGAGGTCGCCGCCCTCGCCGACCGCACCGTCCCGCTGCTGGACGGCCGCCGTGTCGCCACCGCCGCCCTGCCCTCCGTATCCGATGCGGAGGGCCGCGCGGCGTGCTCGCTCTCCGTCTAGCCCGGGGCTCCCGTCCGCTGGTCCTGGTGCGCAGGCTGCTGGTCGCGGCCGCGTCCGCCGGGGTCGGCTTCCTGCTGCTGTGCGCCCTGGCCAACGCGTCGGGACATCCGGCACAGTCCACCGGGGCCGTGCTGCGGCTGCTGTGGTGCTTCGTGCCGCTGGCCGCCACCGTGCAGTTCGCGGTCGCGGTGGCCCGCACGGACCCCGCCACCCGGCCCCGCCCGGGTCTGTCCGCCGTGGGCCTCGGCCCGGTGCGGCTCACCGTCCTGGCAGCCGTCTCCACCGCCGTCTCCTGCACGCTCGGATCGGCAGTCGCACTGCTCCTCTTCCTGCACCTGCGCGGAGACCTGTCCGGGCTGCCGTTCGACGGTGCGGCGGCCGGGCTGCTCGACGCGGGGGCACCGCTGCCGCTCGCCGCGGCGCTGGTGCTGCTGGCCCTGGTCCCGGTGTCCGCGGCGACGGCGAGCGCACTGGCACTGCGCGTCCGGCCCCTCACCACCGCCCCGGCTCCGGACGACTCCGCCGCGGACAATCCGCCGCAGGAGCACCCCGTTCCGGCGGGCCCTCCGGGCGGCCTGCCGTGGGGCGTGGCCCTGACCTCGCTCGGTCTCGCCGTGGAGGCATATCTGAGCCGCGGCGACGGCCACAGCCTGCTCCCGCTCCCCGGAAGACTCGACGCCACTCCCGCCGGAGTGCTCGCGGGGTGGGCGCTCACCGCGATCGGCCTGGCCATGGCCGGGCCCGGCCTGGCGTACCACTGCGGCCGACTGTTGCAGGCGGCACGCCCCGGAGCCGTACGGCTGCTGGCCGGCCGGGTGCTGATGGACGAGGCGCGCCGGATCGGGGGGCCGCTCGGCATCGTGTGCGCGGTCCTCTCCGCAGTGGTGGCCGCGTACGCGCTGTACGGGTCGGGCCCGCGTCCGTTCGGCCCGCTCACCACGCTGGGCGCGGCGCTCGTCCTCGGTTGCACGACGGCCACGCTGCTGACCTCGGCCCTGGAGGCGAAGCAGGACCGGGCCGACACGGCGCGGACGCTGCTGCGGCTCGGCGCCCCGGTGTCCGCGCTGCGCTCCGCGACGGCGCTGCGGACGGCCGTGCTACTGATCGTGTTCGCCCCGCTGACCTGGCTGATCGCCGAGCTGGCGGCCCTGCCGCTGACTGTCTGACGGCGCGCGCTCCCGGACCGGGGCCGGTCCGGGAGCAGTTGGGCCGGGGCGGGAGGGAGCGGCCCCGTCCGGGAGCAAGCACACCGGGTCCGGAACAGGCGGGCCGGGCCGCGCGATCCGGGGACGTACGGGAATCAGCGGGCGGCGAGCCGGGCCGCGAGGGCGTCGAAGAACGCCTCCCACCCGTCCTCGGCCGCCGCGTACTGCTCGGCCGTGAGGTTGCCCCCGCGCTGCCGGAAGACCATCTCGGTGCTGCCCCGGCCGCGCTCGCCGAAGGTGACGGCGACCGTCTCGCCCTCGGTGTCGGCGGGCGCGGTGGCGTCCTTGAGCGTGAACACCAGCCGCTCGGGGGCGATCACCTCGCGGTAGACCCCGTAGAACGGCATCTCGATGCCCGGCACGATCATGACCAGGCTCCAGGTACCACCCGGCCGGACGTCCATCGACACCCGGTCGAGCGGCACCTCGGCGTCACCGCCGTACCAGGCGGCGAAGTCCTCGGGGGTCGTCCACGCTTCGAAGACCCGTTCGCGCGGGGCGTCGAGGACGCGGGTGATGTCGATGCCCTCATGTGCCGACCGAGTCATGGTTGCCGTCCCCTCTCGTTTCGCGGGGCGCATCCGGCCCCGGCCGTCCCGGAGCCCGTCGCTCCGTCGTCCCCAGCTTGCGGGGACGGGTCCGCCCGGACCCGTCGCCTGCGACCGGTCCGGGCGGACCCATGAACCGGGGAGCATCGGGGAGTGGATCGGCGAGCGGCGTCGTGCGGCTTCGAATCCAAGGCGGAGGAGGGAGCATGACGGAGTCATCGCGACCCACAACGATGTGGGAGAGAGAATCGCAGGATGTCGGGAGCCCGCTCCCGCTTGCTCCCCAGGTCGTGAGCGGTTCCGGACACCGGAGAGGAGCGGCGGGGAAACGGCCGGACACGGTTCGCCCGGTCCGGTGAACGGCGCCCCGTCCTCGCCGTGGGGCGCCGTGCCACGAACCGTCCCGCCGACGGGGCGGCCCGGGCCCGTCACCGCGCGGCGGGCAGCACCACACTCTCCGCCGCGTCGAAGCCGATCCCGACCGCCGCCCCCTCCTCGGGGGCGTCCCGCAGGGCGCACTCCGCCTCCAGCTCCGGACCGCGCTCCGGCGACAGCCGTACGGAGACGTGGTTGCCCCGGAAGGTGCGCGCCCCGACCGTGCAGCGCAGCCCCTCGTCCGGCGCACCGATCCGCACCCCGGCCGGGCGCACCAGCAGGTCGCACGTCCCCTGGGGCGAGCCCTGGGGCACCGGCACGCTGCCCCACGCCGTGTCGGCGACCGTGCCGGTCACCGTCGCCGCCACCACGTTGTCGAAGCCGAGGAACCGGGCGACGAAGGCGGAGGCGGGCCGCCGCCAGACCTCCAACGGCGTGCCGATCTGGGCGATCCGCCCGTCCCGCATCACCACCACCCGGTCGGCGAGCGCGAACGCCTCGCCCTGGTCGTGCGTGACGGCCAGCACCGTCGTGCCCAGCCTGCCGAAGAGCGTGCGCAGTTCGACCACCAGCCGTTCGCGCAGACCGCGGTCGAGCTGCCCCAGCGGCTCGTCGAGCATCAGCAGCTTGGGACTCGGGGCCAGGGCCCGCGCGAGCGCGACCCGCTGCTGCTCCCCGCCGGACAGCGCGGCGACGGCCCGCCGTTCGGCGCCGGGCAGGCCCACCAGGTCCAGGAGCTCGCCGACCCTGCGCTCCCGGTCGCGGCGCGGCACCCCGCGCATCCGCAGGCCGAAGGCGACATTGGCGCCGACGTCCCGGGTCGGGAACAGCTGGTGGTCCTGGAACATCAGCCCCAGCCCGCGCCGGTGCACCGGCACTCCGGCCTGGTCCGCCCCGTCCAGCAGCACCCGGCCGCCGTCCGGCACCTGCAACCCGGCGACGACCCTCAGCAGAGTCGACTTGCCGCTGCCGCTCGGCCCCAGCACGCACACGATCTCGTGCTCGGCGACCTCCAGGTCCACCGCGTCGAGCGCGTTGCGCTCGCCGAAGCGGACGGTCGCCGATTCCAGTGTCAGCATCTCCAGAACTCCCCGGACATCTCTAGAACTCCCCGGACCGGTCCGTGCGGATGCGTTCGAGCAGCAGCAACGAGACGGCGCAGACCACCATCAGAATGGTGCTGAGGGCCATCGCCTGGCCGTAGTTGAGCTCCCCGGCCCGGCCCAGCAGCCGGGCGACGGCCACCGGCAGCGTCGGCCGGTCGGGCCGCGCGATGAACACCGTCGCGCCGAACTCGCCCAGCGACACCGCGAACGCGAATCCGGCCGCGACCAGCAGGGCCCGTCGTACCAGTGGCAGATCGACCTCCCGCCACACCCGCAGCGGCGACGCCCCCAGCACCGCCGCCGCCTCCCTGAGCCTGCCGTCCACCGCACGCAGCACCGGCAGCATGGTCCGCACGACGAACGGCACACCGACGAGCGCCTGGGCCAGCGGCACCAGGATCCAGGAGGTCCGCAGGTCCAGCGGCGGCTTGTCCAGGGTGATCAGGAAGCCGAAGCCGACGGTGACCGCGGACACCCCGAGCGGCAACATCAGCAGCGCGTCGAAGCCGCGGACGAACCGACCCGCGCGCCGGGCCAGCGCCGCGGCGGCCAGCCCGCCGACGACCAGCGCGATCACGGTCGCCACCAGGGCGTACCGCACGGAGTTCCCGATCGCTTCGAGCGGCGCGACCAGGAAGGTGCCGCCCCCCGCGTCCACGGACCCCAACGCGCGGTAGAAGTCGAGGCCGTGACCGCCCGCCGTGTCCAGCGAGCGTTCGACCAGCACCCCGAGCGGCAGCAGGATCAGCACCAGCACGATCAGCAACACCGAGCCGAGCAGCGCCCACTGCCCGGCACCGCGCGGCCTGCGGGAGGTCTGCGCCGGGTCGACCAGTTTCAGCGCGGTCTCCCTGCGCCGCACGGTCCAGGCGTGCACGGCGAGGATCGCGCCGACCGCGGCGAACTGCACAAGGGTCAGCACGGCGGCCGTGGGGAGGGCGAGCAGCTGGGCGGTCTGCCGGTAGATCTCCACCTCCAGCGTGGCGTAGCCCGGACCACCGAGGATCTGCACGACGCCGAAGGAGGTGAAGGTGAAGAGGAAGACCATCAGCGCGGCGGCGGCGACGGCGGGGGCCAGGGCCGGCAGGGTGACGCGCCGCCAGGCGGCGAACCGTCCGGCACCCAGCACCCGCGCCGCCTCCTCCTGCCGGGGGTCGAGCTGCGCCCACAGTCCGCCGACGGTCCGCACCACCACCGCGTAGTTGAAGAAGACATGCGCGAGCAGAATCGCCCAGACGGTGGTGTCGAGGCGCACGCCCCACAGCTCGTCGAGGAAGCCGCCGCGCCCCAACAGCGCGAGGAACGCCGTCCCGACGACCACGGTCGGCAGGACGAACGGCACCGTGACGACCGCCCGCAGCAGTTGTTTGCCGGGGAAGCCGAAGCGCGCGAAGACATAGGCGCCGGGCAGCGCGATCAGCAGGGTCAGCGCGGTGGAGGTGAGAGCCTGCCAGGTGGTGAACCACAGGACGTCGCGGATCTCCGGTCGGCCCAGCACCTCGCCGATCCTGTCGAACTGCCAGACGCCGTCCGTCTTCAGCCCCCGCCCGACGATCGCGACGACGGGATAGGCGAAGAACAGCGAGAAGAACGCGACGGGCACGGCCATCAGGCCGAGCCGCACCGCACTCCCCCGCCACACACCCGGCCCGCGCACCCGTCGGACGGTGCCGGGCCGCGCACTCGGCCCGGCACCGTCCGGGCCCCGCCCGTCGGCACCGCTCCCGGCGGCCCGCGCTCCCCCGGCGTTCGTTCCCCCGGCGCTCGTTGCCCGCGCGGGGGACTTCGCTACTTCACCGCGAGCGAGGACCACGACTGGACCCACTGCTCACGGTTCTTGGCGATCAGGTCCGGGGCGACCGTCTTCGGCTCGTCGACCGTCGCGCCGAACTTCGTGAAGAGCTCGGGCAGCTTCGCGCCCTCGACGACCGGGTTGACGAACATGTTCAGCGGCAGGTCCTCCTGAAACGTCCTGCCGATCAGGAAATCCAGCAGGGCCTTGCCGCCCTCCTCGTTCTTCGCCCCGTTCAGCAGGCCCGCGAACTCGATCTGCCGGAAGCACGTCCCGGTGGCGACCCCGGTCGGTGCCTCGGCCGGCTGCGGCTTCGCGTACAGCACCTCGACGGGCGGGCTGGAGGCGTACGAGACGACGAGGGGCCGGTCGGCCTTGGCCTTCCTGCCGCCGGCCGAGCCGGAGAACTCCTCGTTGTACGCCTGCTCCCAGCCGTCCACGACCTTGACGCCGTTGTCGCTCAGCTTCTTCCAGTAGTCCTGGTAGCCCTTCTCGCCGTAGGCGGCGACGGTACCGAGGAGGAAGCCGAGACCGGGCGAGGAGGTCGCCGCGTTCTCGGTGACCAGCAGGTTCTTGTACGCGGGCTTCGCCAGGTCGTCGAAGGTCCGCGGCGGGGCGAGCTTCTTGTCGGCGAAGTACTTCTTGTCGTAGTTGACGCAGATGTCGCCGGTGTCGATGGGGGTGACCCGGTGCTCGGCGTCCAGCCGGGTGCCGGCTGCGACGGCGTCGAGCCCCTTCGCCTCGTACGGTGTGAACAGCCCGCTGTCGAGGGCGCGGGAGAGCAGGGTGTTGTCGACGCCGAAGAAGACGTCGCCGCGCGGCGAGCCCTTGGTCAGGATCTCCTGGTTGAGCGCGACACCCGCGTCGCCGCTCTTCAGCACCTTGACGGTGTAGCCGGTCCGTGCGGTGAATTCCTTCAGCACCGTCTCGGAGACGTTGAAGGAGTCGTGGCTGACGAGAGTCACCGTCTTCGCGCCCGACTTCTTCGTGCCCGTGTCCTTCGCACCGCCGGAACCGGAGGACGACGTGTCGGAGCCGCATCCGGCGAGTGCCGTGACGCCGAGCGCGGCGGCGACGGCCGTGACCGCGAGCTGCGTGGTCCTGCGCGTGGTGTTCATCGTGAATTCCTCCTGGATTTTGGCCAGGAAGAGACGCGGCCCCACCCGCGGGACGCGGGCAGGGCGCAACAGCATGAGTTGATGACCGAACTTCCTACCCGGAATGACCCGGGCGAGGTTCAGAGGGTCTGCGGCCGGCCTGTCCCCGGTACCGCACTCTCAGCGCTGTGGCGCTCCCCTGTCGGAATATGAAGTTGATTGCCGGCCCAGGCTACACGGGCGGTCCAGCCGGGCCGCCGCGGCCTCCGTCGCCCCGAGCGGCCCGGTTCCGCCCCGGCTCCGGTCCCGGTGGCACCGGCCGAATCCGGTCCGGCGGCACCGGCCCGGCCCCGGTCTCAGCGCTCGGCCGCCGCCAACTGCCCGCAGGCCCCGTCGATCTCCTGGCCCCGGGTGTCCCGCACGGTCACGGGCACCCCGTGCGCGGCGATCGCCTCGACGAACGCCTTCTCGTCCTCGGGCCGGGAGGCGGTCCACTTGGAGCCGGGCGTCGGGTTCAGCGGGATCAGGTTGACGTGCACCCGCTTGCCCTTGAGCAGCCGGCCGAGCAGGTCACCGCGCCATGCCTGGTCGTTGATGTCCCGGATCAGCGCGTACTCGATGGAGACGCGGCGGCCCGACTTCTCCGCGTACTCCCAGGCGGCGTCCAGCACCTCGCGCACCTTCCACCGCGTGTTCACCGGGACGAGCGTGTCGCGCAGCTCGTCGTCCGGGGCGTGCAGCGAAACGGCGAGACGGCACTTGAAGCCCTCGTCGGCGAAACGGAGCATCGCGGGCACCAGTCCCACCGTGGATACGGTGATGCCGCGCTGCGAGAGCCCCAGCCCGTCCGGCTCCGGGTCGGTCAGCCGGCGGATCGCGCCGACCACCCGGTTGTAGTTGGCCAGCGGCTCGCCCATGCCCATGAAGACGATGTTGGAGAGCCGCGCCGGGCCGCCGGGAACCTCCCCGTCGCGCAGCGCCCGCATGCCGTCCACGATCTGGTGGACGATCTCCGCCGTCGACAGATTGCGGTCGAGACCGGCCTGCCCCGTGGCGCAGAACGGGCAGTTCATCCCGCACCCCGCCTGTGACGAGATGCACATCGTCACCCGCTCCGGGTAGCGCATCAGGACCGATTCGACGAGCGTCCCGTCGTGCAGCTTCCACAGCGTCTTGCGCGTGGTGTCGTCGTCGCAGCTGATGTGCCGCACCACCGACATCAGCTCCGGGAACATCGCCTCGGCGAGCTTGTCCCGCGAGCCGGCGGGGATGTTGGTCCATTCCGCCGGGTCGTGCGCATAGCGCGCGAAGTAGTGCTGCGAGAGCTGCTGGGCGCGGAACGGCTTCTCGCCGATCGCGGCAACGGCCTCCTTGCGCTCGGCGGGCGTGAGGTCGGCGAGGTGCCGCGGCGGCTTCTTGGCTCCGCGGGGCGCGACGAAAGTGAGTTCTCCGGGCTTAGGCATGGTCCATCCAGTGTCGCAGACACGCCGTGGTCCTCCGGGCCGTCGCCCAGCTCAGGCCAGGCGACGGCTACGCGGAGCCGGTCGTCATTGGTCGTCACCGGTTGTCACTGGCGACCCTTCGACGGCCCACAGACGGCCCGGCGTCATGGCTCTACCGCAGGTAAAAGCCCCAGGTGGGGAACCGCGCGCCCGCAAGGCGTGCCACCATCGGTGCGCTTCCCAGCAGCTCTTACCGCTTCTTGCGGATGCTGCGCTTCTTCGCCTTGGCTTCTTTCTCCTTGCGCTGCGCGACCCCATAGGCGGACCAGGGCCCCTGATGCTTCGCGCAACGAGAGGTGCCTACTACTGCAAGATTTCGGCACGCCGTACCGGCATTGGTTCGAGCGCCGCACTTGGACTGTGATGCCATTGCCTGCCCTCCATGAATCTACGAGTTCTGGACCAGGGGCAGGCTTCCACTGAGTGCTGCGCCGGAGGAGGCGTATCCGCGGGGCACGGAAGCACGCTCGGGATCACCCGCGCCGCCCCTCCGACAGGCAGGCGGGGGTTGGTGTGCCAAGCTGTAATGACCACCCTAGGGAAGTGAGGAGTAATGGCGGAAAACGCCAGGGACATCGCCGACGTACTGCGTAAACGCATTCGCTCCGGCGATCTGGCTCCCGGCGTGCGACTGCCCGGCGAGCCCGCCCTAGTGAAGTCGTACGGAGTAGCCAAGGAGACAGCACGTCGGGCCCTGATGCTGCTGGTCAGCGAAGGGCTCGCAGTGCGCCGCAAGGGAAGCGGCACGTACGTCCGGGAGTTTCAGCCGATCCGTCGGGTCGCGAACCGTCGACTCGCGCAGGAAGGTTGGGGATCGGGACGATCGATCTGGAGTTCCGACGTGGGCGAGCGCCCCATGCAGGTCACGGACCTTCGTGTATACGAGGCCCCGGCCCCGGCTGACGTGGCGCGCGTCCTGGGCTTGGCCGACGAAACTCCCGTCATCGTGCGAGACCGCTTGTTCACGGTGGAGGGCGAGCCGGTACAGGCGGCCGTCTCCTACCTGCCGGCCGACCTCGTTCGCGAGTCACCCATCGCCCGAGAGGACACCGGACCAGGCGGGACGTACGCGCGCTTGGCCGAGCTCGGAGCCAAGCCGGTTCGGTTCATCGAGGAGCTGCGGTCGCGCATGCCCAGCCGGGAAGAATCTGAGCGGCTGCGGCTGGCTGACGGAACTCCCGTAGTCGAGATCTACCGGACAGCACTCACAGCCCAGGACAGACCGGTCGAGGTGAACCGGATGCTGCTGGACGCCGGGGCATACGTCATGGAGTACCACATCACCGGCTGACGCAACTTGCACACAACCCCCGAAGGACCCGTTGTCGCGGGTCCTTTTTCCATGCCCGCTTGACCTCCCTAGGGAGATCTGTTTTAAATATCCCTAGGGAGGTTCACGCGAACCTAAGCCCACGAGGGCTTCTTCGTCGTGGGCGGACCTTGCTCAGCAACTCCATAGCGTGATCCACCGCAGCACGACGGCCGTGAAAGCACCGGCCGAGGCGAGTGGAGACCAGTCGGCAGAGAAAGGGCTCCCGTCACACCGGGGCCCGACAACCCAAATGGGAGCTACGCCACCGACTCGAAAGAACCGCACGGCACACATTGACGCTGCCACCTCAGACGTCCGGGACCTCGGTACTCCCCGGATCGAGCAGCGCCGTGCGAAGAGAACCGAACCCTGTCCCCGCCTCGCTGGGAGGTCGGCATGAGCCGACGACATACCAAGGCGTCACCCGCACTGGACCTGCGCGAGTGACGACGCCCTCCGCGTCGGTGGCCGAGCAGTACGGGCCGCCAGTTCGACCGAACTTCCCGCGGCTATCGCGGGCCGGTTGCCTCCTCCGCCTGTCCGGCCGTTTCTGCGGCTGTACGGGCGGGGCCGAGGGGAGCTGGAGAACTTCCTTCCCGCTTCACCCCTAGACGGCGCGCGGCCCCGGTGTCCTACCACCGGGGCCGCTGTTTCGGGCCGTCCTACCGCAAGGAGAAAACGACCCATGAGGTACATCGTTGCTGGTCGCGAGCCTGTTACCCCGACCGAGTTCGTTGAGTTGGCTCTCGGTATCGACCTGGAGCTGTTCACCGGTCCGGCTGTCGAGTCCGCCGTGGAGCGGGCGGCGCGGCTGGACGTGGCGCGCGCGGTGCTGGCCGAGCTTCGGGTGAGTGACCCGGAGACCGCGGCCTACGCCGAGTCGCTGTTGCGGACGCTGCCGCTGCCGCTGCAGACGCGACGGTCGGACGGTCGGCGCCCGCGCCGTGCGGTCCGCCTGGTGAAGGGCCGCACGGCCGGTTCGGCGGTGGCCGCGTGAGCGCCCTCATTGACACCACGGCCGCGCTGCGGGTGCTGACCGGCCTCGCCGCGGCCCACCCGGACCTGCCCGCCCCCACCATGCAGATCTCCGGCACCGAGCCGAGCGCGATCCACCTCGGGTTCCACGACGCGCCTGGCTCTCTCTACCTGTGGCTGGACGCCCTCGGCATCACCGCCAAGGGCGCCGAGTCCCACGTCAGCGCCGACAGCTCTCTGTGCTGGCTGATCGTCCGGCACGAGATCGACGGCGTCCGCCTCGACCTCACCTCGTACATGCGCCTCGCCCCGGCGCAGGAAGGCGAAGGTGCCGCGTGATCCGCTTCATCACGACGAGCCGCCTGCGCGCGCTGGAGACGGCGCGCGACGACGCCCGGCGCAGGGCGGTTCAGGTCCAGGAGCGGGCCGACGCCGCGTTCGCCGGTCACACCCGGTCGGCGCTGGCGCTCACCGCCCGTGCCGAAGCCGCCGAGACGGTCGACGTCATCCTGCGCGCCGAGCTGGACGACGCCCACAGGGCTATGGCCGCCCTCGCCGCCGACCACGCCATCGAGGTGACCGCGCTCAGTGAGCGGGTGGCCGAGCTGTCGGCCCGGTCGCTGTACGTGCTCCTGCACTACGGCGAGATCCACAGCATCCACCTCACCGCCCGCGCCGCCGAGCAGACCGCCGAGGACAACGGCGCCGCACCGGGGCACTGGGGACCCCGCAGCAGCGACCAGACGGCCACTGAGGACCCGTGGCGCTGGGTGCGTCGCGACGTGGACGGGGGCCGGTCGTGAGCGCAGGCAGGGAAGTGTTCACGGGGCGTTCACGGGTGTTCACCGGTGCCCCGAACGCCCGTGAGGTCGTCCGGACCGGACGGGTCATCACGGTGGTCACGTGGCTGCTGACGGCGGCGGTCGTCGCGGTCAGCATGTCGACAGCCGCACCGTTCATCGATGCTCATTCCGAGGGCTACGCCACCGGCCCGCTGCTCGCCGTGGCGGTCGATGGCTGCTTCATCCTCGGGCTCCAGTCCGACTCGACGCTGGCCCGGTTCGGGGTGGCGGCGGGCGCCTGGGCAACAGCGTTCCGGTGGGTGACGGGCCTGTCCACGGTCTGGCTCAACATCGGCCACGCGGCCCTGAGCCTGGACCTGGTCGGCGTTGTCGTCCACCTCATCCCCCCGCTGCTCCTGCTGCTGGTCGCCGAGGCCGGACCCGCGTGGCGGCGGGCCATGGGCGGCGCCCTGGCCGACGCCGCCGCCCAGGAACAGGCCGCGCGTGAACAGGCCCGGCAGGAGGCCGAGCGGGCCAGGGAACGCGAGCGCGAGGCGGCCGACCTGGCGGGGCGTGAACAGCGTGAGTGGGAGCGTGAACAGGCAGAGCAGGCACGCCTGGAACGCGAACGCGAACGCGAGCGCGAGCACGAGGCCCATCTGGCGCGCGAGGCCGCCGAACGCGAGGAGGCCCGTCTGGCCCAGGAACAGACCGCCCGTGAACATCAGCGGGCCGAGCGTGAACGCCGTGAACGCGAGCGTGAACAGCGCGATCGTCAGGCGGCCGAACAGCGTCAGCGCCAGGCCGCCGAGCAGGCCGCTCGTGAACAGCAGCGCGCCGAGCGTGAACAGCGCGAGTGGGAGCGTGAACGTGCCGAGCTCCTCGCGGCCGGCGTCCCGGCGGACAAGCTCTCCGAGGACCGGGCCCGCAAGGTCATACGGGCCGCTTTCGAGACCGGTCAGCCCGTACGTACCGCTGCCGAGCTGACCGGCTGGTCGGTCGGCTGGGTCTCCGCCCGCTACCAGGAACACCGCGGCGGCACCGGGCTCGTCCTCGAAGGGGCCGCGTCATGAGCGGGCTGCGGATCGGCTCGGTCTGCAGCGGCTACCGGGGCCTGGACATGGCCGTGGAAGCCGTCTTCGGCGGCAGTCCGGCATGGGTCGCGGACAACGACCCGGGCGCCTCCCGCATCCTGGCCCACCACCTTCCCCGGGTCCCGAACCTGGGCGACATCACCAAGGTCGACTGGACCGGCGTGGAGCCGGTCGACATCTACTGCGGCGGCTACCCGTGCCAGCCGTTCAGCACCGCCGGCCGACGGAAGGGAACCATGGATGCCCGTCACATCTGGCCCCACATCGCCCGTTCCCTTCGCGTTCTACGACCCCGACTCGCGGTCTTTGAGAACGTCGCAGGGCACCTTTCACTCGGATTCGACACCGTCCTCGCCGACCTTGCCGCCCTCGGGTTCGATGCGGACTGGTGCACTCTTCGCGCGTCGGACATCGGCGCCGCCCACCAGCGCAACCGCCTCTTCCTCCTCGCCTGGCCTGCCGACACCGGCAGCCAGGGACTGGCGCGGCGGTGGGCAGAACGGACAACTCCCCACCGCCGTCTCCTCCCTGCTGCCGACACCCTCGACATCGGAGGCGACCGGGGCCGGGCACGCGGCACAGGGTGGGATGAACCTGCGGCACGTCGTCTCGCTGCTGCCCACACCGGTCGTGGCGGACGCGCGGGACACGGCGAACTTCAGGCCGGACGGAACTCCCTACGGCCAGGGGTACGGGCCGACGCTCCTCGATGCGACGCGGTCACTGCTGCCGACCCCGACGTCGGCGGACGGCGAGCGGCAGAGCGCGACTTACGGGCGGGGAAACCCGACGTTGCATGGGGCGCTTACGGTCCCGCGATCGAAAGGTGGGAAGCGGTCATCGGCCGCCCCGCCCCCTGGCCAGTTGACGATCTGGGACGGCTGAACCCGCCGCTCGTCGAGTGGCTGATGGGCCTGCCCGCCGGGCACGTCACCGCCGTGCCCGGGCTCTCCCGCACCGCCCAGCTCAAGGCCCTGGGCAACGGCGTCGTCCCGCAGCAGGCCACCGCCGCGCTACGGCAGTTGGTCGCCCGCCAGGAATCCGACTCATGGCGGGCAGGGGCCGCCTGATGACCCTTGAAGGAGAAGCCGTGTTCGCTGACATCGCGTTCCTGCTCTACCTCGGCCACCTGATCGCCGACTACCCGCTGCAGACCGACCACCAGGCCGAGCACAAGACTCTTCCGAGCGCGGCCGGGTGGCGGGCGAACCTCGGCCACGCCGCCACCCATGTCGCGGTCTACGGTCTCCTACTCGCGCTCGGTGCGGCGGTCCTGGGCTGGCGGCTTCCGCTGCTGCCCGCCCTGGCCGCGCTCCTGTGGATCGGTGCCACGCACGCGTTCATCGACCGGCGCTGGCCGGTAGCGGCCTGGATGCGCCTGGCCCGTCAGGAGTCCTGGGCCACCTCCGGTGGTGCCGTCCACGTCGACCAGACCGCCCACATCGCCGCGCTCGTCGTCGCGGCCCTCTGCCTCTCCGCCTGAAAAGGAGCACTCACCATGGCATCTGCCCAGACCAACGTTCCCCCGCAGGCCGGGGCGGCCGGACCGCAGACCAAGAACACCAACACGAAGAACTGGACGGGCTTCGCTCCGTCCTTCGGGCTGAACTTCAACGTGCAGCAGGGCCCCGCCCCGGCCGCCGCCCCCACGGCGGCGCCTGGGGGGCAGGGGGTGCCGGGCCAGGGCGGGTCGCACTTCCTGCTGGGTGAGCCGACCTTCGACAACACCGACGACGTGCGGTCCTACTGCAACCACGTCCGTGCCCTGATGCTGCAGGCGTCGATCGAGCTGGCGATCGCCGCGAAGATCCTGGAGGCCCGCCTCGCCCAGGCACAGGCGCTGCCGGGTGACAACCCGGTGCAGACCCGGATGAGGGCGTTGAAGGTCGGCCGGAAGCTCAAGAAGGCCGCCGACGGGGCGACCGCCGCCGCGAAGAGCGCGGTCGGCGCGCACGCCGCGTTCACCCGGGAGTACGCCGACCTGATGCGTCCGCGCCCCCAGCGCCCGTCGACCAGCAACCCGTTCAAGTTCTGAGAGGGGTCCAGCCATGAGCAGCAAGCAGAAGGACGTGGCTCAGCAGCATGAGGAGCGTCTGAACTCGGGTTCCGGCACGTCGAAGATGTCGTCGTGGCTGTGGCACCGGACCAAGCCCTACACCCCGCCATGGATCGTGACCGGTGGTGTGTTCGCCGCCGGCACCGGGGCCAACCTCCAGTGGGAGGGGGCTCCGTGGGCGGGCGTCGGACTCACCCTCGCGTCAGTGGGACTGACGGCCGCGACGTGGTGGGCGGGGCGTTCGTCGGGGCCGCAGCGCCGTCTGCACTCGGCGATCACGGTGGCGGCCGGGACGGGGTGGGTGACCGCCGCCGCCCTGTCCGGGCCGCTGACGGGTCCGCTGCCCGACCTGTATCTGATGGGCGGCGCCGCCCTGGCCCTGTCGTGGAACATCCGCCAGGTCATGCGGACTTCGGCTCCCGAGGGGTCGGGGGCGGAGGCGGACAAGGGCCTGCTGGAGAAGGTCGGGCTCGCCCGCACCAAGCTCCGGGACGTGAAGGTGGAGCCGAACCGGGTGACCGTGCCGTACGAACTGCCCGCCGGCGAACTCACCAACGACGACGTGGCCAAGGCCATCCCCCGGATCGCGTCCGCGCTCGACGTGCCGACCACCGCGATCCGCGTCCAGCACGACCCCGACAGCGCCAGGAAGGGCCAGTTCGTCATCGTGCCCGAGGACATGCTCAAGGACGCCACCCGGTGGCCCGGCCCGTTCGCTCCGGGACAGTCCGTCGCCGTGCCGCTGCGGGTCGGCGTGTACGACGACGGCTCGGACCTGGTGCTGCCGTTGCTCGACGCGATCCACATGCTCGTCATGGGGATGACCGGCTCCGGCAAGACCGAAGGCGCCCTCGACGTCATGTTCGAGCTGCTGACCCGCAAGGACGTTGCGGTCTGGCTCGCCGACGCGGCCAAGGGCGGACAGGACTTCATGCCGCTGGTCCCGGCGATGGACTGGGCCGCTCTCGACAGCGCGTCCGCCGCCGCGATGGCCGCCACCGTCCAGGCCATCATCCCGATCCGGGCCGCCTGGCTGCGCGACCACGCGTACCGGGCGTGGGAGCCCGCAGCCGCGGAAAAGCAGACCGACCCCGCCCACTCCTGCCGCAAGGACGGCACGGCGTGCGGCTGTTACGGCCTGCAGTACCTGGTCGCCTGGTTCGAGGAAGCGGCCAAACTCCTGCGGGAGATGGGCGAGGACACCTTCACCGGCATCGCACAGGAGGCCCGGTCGGCGGGCGTCACCCTGGTCATCTCCATGCAGCGCGCGTCCGGCTACCAGCTCTCCACCGACACCCGGGCAAGCCTTCCCGCCGCCATGTGCTTCGGAGTCCGGGGCGACGACGCCGGATTCGCCCTCCCCGAGGAAGTCCTGGACGCGGGCGCCAACCCCGCCGCCTGGGGCAACAAGCGCAAGGGGTACGTGTACCTGGTCTCCGCCGGGGTCGACGAGGACCTGTACGCCAACCCCGCCCGCACGTTCTGGACCGGCCCGTCGGGCGAGTACGAGAAGGCCGCCGCCTGGATCGTCAGCGAGTTCGCGGCCGTGCGCCCCGAGCTGGACACCGTGACGGCTACCGCCGCCGAGAAGGTCGCGGGCCAGATGTTCACCAGCCGCCGCGAGCGCGCGGCCGGCGCCCCGCTCCCCGCTGCCCCTGCCCTGGCGGGGTCCGAGGAGGAGGCGTCCGCCCAAGAGGTCGCCGCGCTCGTCGACACCGAGGACGCCGAGCACGACGCGACCGCCGAAATCCCGGCCGCTGCCGGATCGGCCGCGCTCCCCGCCGCGAAACCGTCGCCCGAGGAAGCCCGCGAACTCCTCGACGAAATGGTGCGGATGCTCGCCTCCGTCGGCCCCGGCACCGTCGCGGTGAAGAACCTGACCCCCTACCTGGAGCAGATCGGCCGCGACCGCTCCTGGGTCTCCAAGGAGATGAAGCGGATGGCGGAGGAGGGGCGCCTGGCCGCGACCGGCGAGGCAGGCGTCTACCGCCTCCTCCCGGCCCTCGCCGCTGCCTGACAGGGCCCCGCACACCCCGCACACCCGCACAGCGCGAATCCCCACGTCACACGGCGTGTGAATCGGCCCGCACACCGCCCCGCACACCCGATTCACACCCCGCCGCACAGGGCCGCTCCGCACCCCCAGGGGCGGCCCTCACACACCCGCGAGGCACCCATGGACACCCCTCCCCGCCCCCGACACATCCCCCCCGACAACCACCCCGTCCCCCTTCCGATGACCGACGCCGAAGCCGCCGCCGAAGCCGAACGGATCATCACCAACACCTACGGGCCCACCGCCCACCGCGACACCACCCCGCTCCCCGCCTACGGGCCGACACCCCCCGTCCCCCAGCCCGGCCGCCCGCCCATGTCCCAGAAGGCCACGGACGCCAGCGCCCTGATGCTGACCGGCAGCGTCGCCGCCCTCTCCGTCGGCGGCGCCACCTCGCTCGTGCTCTACACGCTCGGCCAGGTCGACCCGGTCACCCTCGCCGTGGGCGCGGCCGGACCCGTCGTCCTCGTCCTCGCCGCCGGATCGCTCCTGCGCTCCCTCGGCCGCGCCCGAGCCGACGCCCACACCGAGCACCACCACCACTACCAGGGTCCCGTCACCCAGGACCACCACACCACCCACACCACCACCTGCGGCCTCTGGGCCAAAACCACCAACCAGTGAAGAGGAACCCCATGGCGAACTCCCCGCGCAGGCCCTCCTACCCGGCGCCCGTGAACCCCTCCGGCAGCGGCCCCGGCCGCTGGAACGACGAGAGCGGCAGTCGTCCCTCCACCCAGCCCGTCCGCGTCCCCCGCCGACCGCGCCCCACCGCGTCCTGACGCGGGCCACCACCTGCCCTCCATAGGCCGGAATTCAGCACCAACATCCCAGAAGGAAGCCCATGCCCTACAGCCCTGAGCCCGAGCCGATGCCCTGCGGCGAGTCCGGCTGCTACTGCGACGGCTTCGGCCCCGAACACGAGCAGTGCGCGTGCGGCTGTGACTGCCCCCGCTGCTGGGACTGCCTCCAGAAGACCGCCAACTGCGACTGCTGACCGCCAAGCCCGAAAGGACATCCGGGATGCCGGACAGCCGCCCTCTCGCCCACCGCTTCAACGACGCCGTCGCCAGCCTCACTGGCATGCGCACCGCGCGCTGCCCCGCCCCGGAATGCACCGTCCGCATCCGCTACCGGGCCCTCACCCCCGGCGACGCACACGACCTAATCCACCTCGCCACCAACCACATGCTTCACGGCCCCGAACCGAAAGGGCGGGCCGTACGGCTCCGCGTCCAGCGCTCCACCTGGCCCCGGCCCACGCTGGTCCTCACCGACACCCCCCGCCCCGACTGCCCCGCCTGCGGCGGCGAGGGCGGACACCACCACGACTACGGCGACTACGAGACCGGCGAGTACGCGGGCACCGAATGGGAGCCCTGCACCTGCTGGGACGAGACCTGCGCCTGGACCCTGGTCCGCCTCCCGCACCGACCCCGGTGGCTACGCCGCAACCGCCCGGCCGTCGACCCGTGGGCCGACACCGAACCGCCCTTCTAGATGCGCCAAGGGCGGCCCCCGTCTCGCCAAAGTCCGGGGCCGCCCTTGTCCACCAGCACCATCTACAGAACTGGAGACACCCAGCATGACCCAACCCACCCCCATCCGGCGAGACCGCGCCAGTCGGCAGCGTCTCCTGGACACCGCCCTCGACCTGGCGACGGCGGGCGTGCCCGTGCTGCCCCTGCGGGCCGGTAAGGGCCCGGTCGGCAACTGTCCGGCCTGCGTCGGTCGGCCGCCCCGGTGCGGTGGCCGGCCGAACATGAAAGTCCCCGGCCCCTGTGCCTGCCCGTGGCCGTGCCACGCCTGGGCAGCCGCCACCACCGACCCCCACGTCCTCACCTCGCCCACATGGGCCCCTGCCTGGCGTGCCGCAGGCGTCGTCGGGTACCACCCCGGCGGGGCAGGGGTCACCGTCGTCGACCTCGACAACGCCGATGCGGTCGCCTGGGCCCGCCGGGCGCTGCCTCCGGCCCGGATCGTGCCCACCACCCGGGGGGAGCACTGGATCTACCGGGGCGCCATGCAGTCGGCCAACGGTGTCCGGGCCGGGGTCGACATCAAGTCCCGGCTGGCCTACGCCCGGTGGCTCGGCCCCGGCACCGGCACACTCGTCCCGCTCCCGGCGGCCGTCCTCGCGCTCGTCGAGAGAGAAGAGTCCACCCCCGCCCGCGCGGCCGTGGACTCTTCCACCCGATGGGACCGCACCGTCGCCACCGGCTGCCGCCACACCCCCGCCTTCGTCCGGACCGGTCTGGAGACCGGGATCGGCCGTATCAAGGGCCACCCGGAGCAGGGCGCCGGTACCGCCGCCTACGGGGCCGCCCGGTTCCTCGCCTCGCGGCACACCGCGTGCCCCGGCCCGTGCGGGCTCGACGGCCTCGCCGCCGAGCTGGTCGCCGCCGCCGTCGCGGTCGGGGTGCCCGCCCCGTACGCCGAGCGCTGCGTTACCAACGGCCTGGCCGCAGCTCTGGGAACGGCCGCGTGACCGCCGCCCGGTCGCCCCGGCCCACCAGGGCCGTGGGCGCCCGAAAGGCCGTCGCCGAAGGCGTCCCTTCTGGCTCTGCCCCGCAGGTCGGGGACGGGCGCCGCCCGATCGCCTGGCTCACCATCACCGCGCCCCGCGGCGCCACCCCCACCGCAACCAGCACCTGTGACTGCGGCCGGAACTTCTTCGCCGCAGGGCACCGCAAGGTCTTGGCCCTGATCGACGACCACGCCCGCCACCGCGACCTCTGCCCGCTCCACGCCACCGAGGAAAGGAACGCCGCATGACCCCGCCGCACGACCCCGAGCTGTGGGCCGGGTTCGAGGAGATGACCCCTGAGGATGTCGCCGGACCCGTGTGGGACGAGCCCGTGCCGCTCAACCCGCGTGGCCAGCTCCCGGTCTTCCCCGTCGATGCGCTGCCCGACTGGCTCGCGGCCATGACGGCCGGTGTCGCCGAGGAGACACAGACGCCCGTCGACCTCGCCGGGTGCCTCGCGCTGGCCGCCATCGGCACCGCCGCCGGCGGGCGCCTGACCGTGACCGTGCGCGGGCAGTGGAGCGAGCCCGCCACCCTCTACACCGCCGTCGCGCTCCCGCCCGGCAACCGCAAGTCAGCCGTGTTCGGGCTCATGACCAAGCCGCTCCTCGCCGCCGAGAAGGCCCTGATCGAGCTCACGGCGCCGCAGCGGGCCGAGGCCGCCGCCTCCGCTCGGATCGCGAAGGCGGCGGCGGAGAAGGCTGAGAAGATGGCCGCCAACGCCGAGGCCGACAAGCTGGCCGACCTGACCGCCCAGGCCATCTCCCTGTCCGAGGCCGCCGAGCGGGCCGCTGTCCCGGCCGAGCCCCAGCTCGTCGCCGACGACGTCACCGCCGAGAGCTTGACCACCCTGCTCGCCCAGCAGGACGGGCGGATCGCCATCCTGTCCCCCGAAGGGGAGATCTTCGAGATCATCGCCGGACGCTACTCCGGCGTCCCGAACATGGGAATCTTCCTCAAGGGCCACGCGGGCGACATGGCCCGCGTCAATCGCCAGGCCAGAGACGCCCAGTACATCGAGAACCCCGCCATCACCATGGGCCTCGCCGTACAGCCCGAAGTCCTTGACGCCATCGGGCAGATCAAGGGCGCCGACGGCCGCGGGCTGCTCGCCCGGTTCCTCTACTCCAAGCCCAAGTCCCTCGTCGGCTACCGCAACCTCACTCCGGAGCTGCTGAACCCCGACACCGCCGACATCTACGCGAAGAAGCTCGGCGGCCTCGCGTTGACCCTCGCGAGCTGGACCGAGACCGCCGCACTGACCCTCACCCCCGAGGCTGACGCGGTCCTGTTGGCCTACCAGCGCGTTTCCGAATCCCGCCTGCGAGAGGACGGGCCACTCCGCCCGATCGTGAACTGGGCCAGCAAGCGCGACGGGGCCGTCGCCCGCATCGCCGGGCTCCTCCACCTCGCCGCCCATCCCGAGGACGCCTGGACCCGGCCGATCGAGGCCGCCACGATGGCCGCCGCGACCGAGATCGGGGACTACTTCACCGCCCACGCCCTCGACGTCTTCAACGCCATGAAGGCCGACCCCGCCCAGGGCCCCGCCCACACCCTCCTGACCCACCTGACCGAGACCCGCACCGCCACCTTCACCAAACGCGACCTCTTCCGCGCGGTGCCCCGCAGCGAGTTCCCCGCCATGGGCGACCTCGACCCCGCCCTCAACCTCCTGGAAGACCACGGCTGGGTCCGCCAGCAGCCCCCGCCGCCCCGCACCACCCGTGGCGGCCGGCCGCCCTCCCCCCGCTACGAGACCCACCCCCGCATCACCTGCGCCGCCTGAAAACCCCCGAAACCTCTGACAGAACTGACAGAACCTCCCGACCAGCCACGTGACCTGCGCAAACAAGCTTTTTCGGAGCTGTGACAAAACCTCCGGAAACTCTGACAGAACTCAAAAAACCTCAGCCCGTCACGGACCGCCAACGCGGACAGAACCTAGGTTTTCAAGGTTCTGTCAGAGTTTTTTGAGGTTTTGTCACGCAGCCGAAAGCGGCCAACTCCGCAGGTCAGAGGGCATACGGCGAGGTTCTGTCAGTTCTGTCAGTACATTCCGGGGTTTCCGAACCCCGGGCCGAGCTGAAGGAGCCCGATGGCAACCGCCAAACCGCCCCAGCCCGCCGCCGAACTCCCCACCCGCTACCTCACCCCCGACGACCTCGCAGCACTTCTGTCCGTTCCGCTGGAGACGGTCTACGCCTGGCGGAAGAAGCGCACTGGCCCGCCCGGATTCCGCGTTGGCAAGCACCTCCGTTACGCCCCCAGCGCCGTACACGCATGGATCGACGCGCTGACCGAACACCACGCTGCCTGACCGCCCACCACCCCCAGGGGCGCGACCATCACCGGTCGCGCCCCTGCTCTGCATCTGAAGGAGCACATCCTTGGCCGGCCACGTCCAGGACCGCTGGTACAAGACCGAGACCGACGCCGACGGCAAGGAACGCCGGGTCAGAACCGACCGCTACGGCACCGGCCTCCGCTACCGCGCCCGGTACATCGGGCCGGATGGCAGTGAGCAGTCCAAGAGCTTCCCCGACAGGCAAAAGCGCCTCGCTGAGAAGTGGCTCACCAACATCGCGTCCGACATGTCACGCGGTCAGTACATCGACCCCCGTGCGGCCCGAATCACCTTCCAGACCTACGCTCAGAAATGGCTCACGGCTCATACCGCCGACCTGTCCAGCCAGATCGTGACGGAACAGCGGTTGCGGTTGCACGCGTTCCCCGTCCTCGGCACTCGTCCGCTCGACTCATTCCGCCCCGAGCACGTCCGCGGACTCGTCAGCATCCTGGAAGCGAACCCTGCTGTAAGCGGCGCGTACGCGCGCAACATCTACGGCGACGTACGAGCGGTGCTCAGCGCGGCCGTGGACGACGGGCTGTTGTCACGCAACCCGTGCTCCGTGAAGTCCGTCCGCCCGCCAGCAGTCGAGCGACGCCGCGTTGTGCCATGGCTACCCACCCAGGTGCGCGCTGTTCGCGCGGCGCTACCTGAGCGGTACCAGACCATGGTCGACACCGGGGCAGGGTGCGGACTCCGACAGGGTGAAATCGTGGGGCTCGCCGAGGACGCGGTCGACTTCGAGGGCGGAATCCTGCGAGTGGTCCGGCAGGTGAAGCTCATCCGAGGGAAGGCAGTGTTCGCCCCGCCCAAGTGCGGCAAGGAGCGAGACGTACCTCTGCCGCCCTCGGTAGCGGAAGCCCTCCGCGCCCACGTCGACGCCTTCAAGCCGGTGGGGATCACGCTGCCGTGGCGGAAGCCGGACGGTCCTAAGGTGTCGGCGCGACTCCTGTTCACGAACACCGCGAGCGGGGTCGTGTGGCGCAGCAACTTCAACATCCAGGAGTGGAAGCCCGCGCTGGCGGTCGCTGGCCTGATCCCGGGTGCCGACGACGACGGCAAGTTCGAGTCGGCTCGGGAGCACGGCATGCATGCTTTGAGGCACTTCTACGCTTCGGTGCTGCTGGACGCCGGGGAGAGCATCAAGGCCGTGAGCCAGTACCTGGGGCATACGGACCCGGCTCTGACGCTGCGGGTGTACGCACACCTGATGCCATCGAGTCAGGAGCGCACGCGGAAGGCCGTTGACCGGGTCTTCCTGCCCACGCCCGGCGGGTCCGACGGCCCAGAGACGGCCCAGTAGTACGGAACCGGCCCTCTACCAGCGCCAAACGCGCAGGTAGAGGGCCGGTTGCTGTCGGATCACTGCCAGTTCTCCGGGCTTAGGCATGGTCCATCCAGTGTCGCAGACCGAACGACAGGGGCCCGCCGCCCTGTGGACAACGTCCTCGGAGCGGCGGGCCCCACGCGTGAATGCCCGGGCCGGGACGGCGAACCGTCCCGTACGGCTCAGCCGGAACCCACGAACAGCACCAGCAGCAGCCAGACCACCGGGGCGGTCGGCAGCAGCGAGTCCAGCCGGTCCATGATCCCGCCGTGCCCCGGCAGCAGCGTGCCCATGTCCTTGATGCCGAGGTCCCGCTTGATCATCGACTCGCCCAGGTCGCCGAGGGTGGCGCTGGCGGCCACCGCGAGTCCGAGCAGCAGCCCCTGCCACCAGGCGCCGCCGTCGATCAGGAACTCCATGCACAGCGCTCCCGCGACCATCGCGAAGGCGATGGCCCCGAACAGTCCCTCGCGGGTCTTCCCCGGGCTGATGCGCGGCGCGAGCTTGTGCTTCCCGAAGCGCCAGCCGACGGCGTAGGCCCCCGTGTCGCTGACCACCGTCAGCAACAGGAAGGTGAGAACCCGCTGCGGTCCGTCGTCCGCGGTCAGGAGCATGGCGACGAAGGTGGCGAGGAACGGCACGTAGAAGGCGGCGAACACACCGGCCGTGACGTCCTTGAGGTAGCCCTCCGGGGGCTGCGCCATCCGCCAGACGAGGACCGCGAGCGCGGTCAGCGCCATGGTCGCCCAGGCACCCTCGGCACCCTTCAGGTATCCGGCCACCACCATCGCCGCGCCGCCGACCGCCAGCGGCACGAGCGGCGCGTTGATGTCCTTGCGTTCCGACAGCCGGGAGGTGAGCTCCCACAGGCCGACCACGACGGCGACGACGATCACGCCGACGAAGACGGCCTTCACGACGAAGAGGGAGGCGACGATGACGGCACCGAGCCCCACGCCGACCCCTATGGCGGCTCGCAGATCACGACCCGCACGTTTCTTCTGCGGGGACGGGGGCGCGGTGGACATGGGCTCCTGCGGCTTCTCGTCGCGGAACAGGGGGCCGCCGCTCAGGCGCGCGGCCCCCCGGTCCCGGTCTTCACGGTCGTCTGCGTCTCTGCCTGCGTCGTCTCTGCCTGCGTCGGGCATGTCCGGCACGATGGGCATGGGCCGAGTCTGCTGGGCGCCCTGCACATCGTGGGCAGGACCCGCCGGGGCGACCCGCGTCTCGGGCGCACCCCAGTGGCCGGCTCCCTGCGGGGCGCCCCAGGAAGAGTCGTTCATCAGACTTCGAGCAGCTCGGCTTCCTTGTGCTTGAGCAGCTCGTCGACCTGTGCGACGTACTTCGCGGTGGTGTCGTCGAGCTCCTTCTCCGCGCGACGCACCTCGTCCTCACCGGTCTCCTTGTCCTTGACCAGCTTGTCGAGGGCCTCCTTGGCCTTGCGGCGCACGGCCCGGATGGAGATCTTGGAGTCCTCCGCCTTCCCCTTGGCGACCTTGATGTAGTCGCGGCGGCGCTCCTCGGTGAGCTCCGGGAAGGTCACCCGGATGATATTGCCGTCGTTGCTCGGGTTGACGCCGAGGTCCGAGTCGCGGATGGCCTGCTCGATGTTGCGCAGCGCACTCTTGTCGAACGGCGTCACGACCGCCATGCGGGGCTCGGGCACCGAGAACGAGGCCAGCTGGTTGATCGGGGTCAGCGCGCCGTAGTAGTCGGCGACGATCTTGTTGAACATCGCCGGGTGCGCGCGGCCGGTGCGGATCGCGGCGAAGTCCTCTTTCGCGACGACGACGGCCTTCTCCATCTTCTCCTCGGCCTCGAGGAGGGTTTCTTCGATCACCACGTGCTCCTGCGTGTCTTGAGTGGGCCCGGCGTGCTCGGGCCCGCGGGTCTGCGTCGCGTCCTCACCTGCACGGTGTCCGACCGGCAGGCCGTTGTCCATCCTTCGGGGGGCGTAGTGGGTGTTCCCCGCAGGCCCCGAACCTTCCCCGCGGCTTCCCGGGAAAGGCTCCCCGGTTTCTTCAGGCCCGGGTGCTCCGGTCGCTCACGAGCGTGCCGATCTTCTCACCCTTGACCGCGCGGGCGATATTGCCGGTGGCGGTCAGTTCGAAGACGAGGATCGGCAGGTCGTTGTCGCGGCAGAGCGTGATGGCGGTGGCATCGGCGACCTTGAGATCGCGGGCGAGCACCTCGCCGTATTCGAGCGCGTCGAACTTCACCGCGTCCGGGTTGGCCTTCGGGTCGGAGTCGTAGACCCCGTCCACCCCGTTCTTGCCCATCAGCAGCGCCTGGGCGTCGATCTCCAGGGCGCGCTGGGCGGCCGTGGTGTCGGTGGAGAAGTACGGCATCCCCATGCCGGCACCGAAGATGACGACGCGCCCCTTCTCCAGGTGGCGCACGGCGCGCAGCGGGATGTACGGCTCGGCGACCTGCCCCATGGTGATGGCGGTCTGGACGCGGGAGTCGATGCCCTCCTTCTCCAGGAAGTCCTGGAGCGCCAGGCAGTTCATGACCGTGCCGAGCATGCCCATGTAGTCGGACCGGGCCCGGTCCATGCCGCGCTGCTGGAGCTCGGCACCGCGGAAGAAGTTGCCGCCGCCGATGACGACCGCGATCTCCGCGCCGTCGCGGACGACCGCCGCGATCTCCCGGGCGATGGCGTGGACGACGTCGGGGTCGACACCGAGTCCCCCGCCGCCGGCGAACGCCTCTCCGGACAGCTTCAGCATGAAGCGTCCGGGCACCTTGCCGTCGTCGTGCTTGTGGTCACCTTTGGCGGCATCCGCGCCCTTGTTCATGGGGATTCTCCTCGTGCACATACGAAGAAGGCCATTGCCGGTGGGTCTGGTGTCCCTCCGCGGCAATGGCCTCCTCGTCAGTTCTGCGGTCGTACGGCATGGGTGCGGCCGACGACTGCACCGGACCCCGTTCGGGGGCCACCGTTGTTCGCGGACGGACTCAGATGCCGACCTTGATGCGCGCGAAGCGCTTCAGGGTGACACCGGCCTCGTCCAGAACCTTCTGGACCGACTTCTTGTTGTCCTTGGCGAACGCCTGCTCCAGGGCGACGACCTCCTTGAAGAAGCCGTTGACCCGCCCCTCGACGATCTTCGGGAGAGCGGCCTCGGGCTTGCCCTCCTCGCGCGAGGTGGCCTCGGCGACGCGACGCTCGTTCTCGACCGTCTCGGCCGGGACGTCCTCGCGGCTGAGGTACTTCGGGGCGAAGGCGGCGATGTGCTGCGCGACGTCCTTGGCGACCTCGGCGTTCTCCTTGTCCAGCTCGACCAGGACGCCGACCTGCGGCGGGAGGTCGGGCATGGTGCGGTGCATGTACGCGGCCACGTACCCGCCGGTGAACTGCGCGAAGCGGTCCAGGACGATCTTCTCGCCGAGGTTGGCGTTGGCCTCGTCGACGTACGCCTGGACGGTCTTGCCGGCCTCGATCTCGGAGGCGAGCAGCGCGGCGAGGTCCGCCGGGGAGGTCGCGGCGACGTGGGCGGCGAGCGTGTTGGCGACGTGCTGGAACTTCTCGCCCTTGGCGACGAAGTCCGTCTCGCACTTCAGCTCCAGCAGAACACCGGAGGTCTTGTCCTCGGAGATGAGGGAGACGACGGCACCGTTCTCGGCAGAACGGCCCTCGCGCTTGGCGACGCCCTTCTGACCCTTGATACGGAGCGCCTCGACGGCCTTGTCGACGTTGCCCTCGGCCTCGTCGAGCGCCTTCTTGCAGTCCATCATGCCGGCGCCGGTCAGCTCGCGGAGCTTCTTGACGTCAGCGGCGGTGTAGTTCGCCATGAGTCTGGGTTTCTCTCTCGAAGTCTGAAAGATCTACGGGTGGACGGCGGGGGCGGTGCTCGTGGCACCTGCCCCCGCCGTCATCAGCCGTGACGAGTGTCAGGCCTGCTCGGCGTCCGCGGCCGGAGCCTCGGCAGCGGCCTCGGCCGGCTTCTCGGCGTCGGCGGCCTTCTCGGTCTCGGCGGAGGACTGCGCCTCGGCGTCGGCCTTCTTGTCGCCCTCCAGCAGGTCGCGCTCCCACTCGGCGAGCGGCTCACCGGCGGCCTTCTCGCCCGGCTTCGAGTCACCGGTGGCGGCACCGGAACGGGCGATGAGGCCCTCGGCGACGGCGTCGGCGATCACGCGGGTGAGCAGGGTGACGGAGCGGATCGCGTCGTCGTTGCCCGGAATCTTGTAGTCGACCTCGTCGGGGTCGCAGTTGGTGTCCAGGATCGCGACGACCGGGATGTTGAGCTTGCGAGCCTCGCCGACGGCGATGTGCTCCTTCTTGGTGTCGACGATCCAGACGGCGCTCGGCACCTTCTGCATCTCGCGGATACCACCGAGGGTCTTCTCCAGCTTGGCCTTCTCGCGGGAGAGGACCAGGAGCTCCTTCTTGGTGAGGCCGGAGGCGGCCACGTCCTCGAAGTCGATGAGCTCGAGCTCCTTCAGACGCTGAAGGCGCTTGTAGACGGTGGAGAAGTTGGTGAGCATGCCACCGAGCCAACGCTGGTTGACGTACGGCATGCCGACGCGCGTCGCCTGCTCGGCGATGGCCTCCTGGGCCTGCTTCTTGGTACCGACGAACATGATGGAGCCGCCGTGCGCGACGGTCTCCTTGACGAACTCGTAGGCGCGGTCGATGTACGACAGCGACTGGAGCAGGTCGATGATGTAGATGCCGTTGCGCTCGGTGAAGATGAAGCGCTTCATCTTCGGGTTCCAGCGACGGGTCTGGTGACCGAAGTGGACGCCGCTTTCCAGCAGCTCCCGCATCGTGACGACGGCCATGGCCGTACTCCTTGAGGTACTCGGTTGTCGCGTCGGCAGGATTGCCGTCGCGCCTGACGCCCCGACGCGCCGTGCCACGAGGGACCGAGGAGCGCGGCCACCGTCCGCTGAGAGGGAGGTGGCGGGGCGTGCGAAGTCGACCCGGTGACCCGGGTCGCCATAGGAAGTGTACGGGACGGCTCGGGTGCCGGGTGACGGCGCTGTCCACAACGGCTCGGTCGTCCACAGATCCGGTCCATGATCCCCCCGGTTCCGGTCGGCGCGGGACGGTTCTGCCATGCGACGCACACCCGACCCGACCGTTTCCCGCCGCGGTTCCCGCCACGTCTCCCTCCGCCGGCCGAGAACCCGCCGTGCCGCGACATCGGTGACGGCGGCCTTTCTCGTGCTGCTGTGCGGCATCCGGGGCGTCGCGGCCGGGGCCTTCGCGGCCGCCCCTCCGGGCTTCGCCACAACATCCGTTCACCCGCCCGCACCCGGATCCGCTTCAGCGCCCACTCCCCCGCCCGGCCCGACTCCTTCCCCCGACGGCTCCGCACCCGCACCCGCACCGGTGCCGACCGGCGGCCGGGCGTGGCCGCTCGCGGGGCGTCCCGCGGTGGTCCGGGGCTGGGAGCCGCCGGCCAGTGCCTACGGACGCGGCCACCGCGGCGTGGATCTCGCCGCGGAACCGCGCGCCGCAGTGCTGGCGGCGGCCTCGGGCCGGGTGTCGTTCGCGGGGCGGGTGGCAGGGCGCGGGGTGGTGGCGATCGAAGTGGCGGGTACCGGCGCCCCGCCATTGCGGACCACGTACGAGCCGGTGCGTGCGCTGGTCGCCGAGGGCGACCGGGTGACGGCCGGCCAGGTCGTGGCGTCGCTGGACACGGGGCCGTTCCACTGCGCGTCGGCCTGTCTGCACTGGGGACTGCGGCGCGGGGACGCCTATCTGGATCCGCTGTCGCTGTTGCCGCCCGCGTTGCTGCGGCGCGGTCCATCCCGGTTGCTGCCGGTGTCCGGCGTGCCGGAACCCGGCCCGTCGGCCGAAGGAACCGTGAAGGCCGAAGGAACCGAAGCCGCTGCGAGGACCGAAGGGGGCGGCGAGGCCGGAGAGGCCAAGGCAGCCGACGAGGCCGAGGGGACCGGCGAGGCCAGGGCGACCGAGGAAATCGAAGAGGCCAGGGCGACCGGGAAGGCCGAAGGTACCGAGAAGACCGAGGGGACCGGGGACGGGCTCGCCGCCCCCGGCGTTCTGTTCGTCGCCGTACGGCGACGGCGTCAGTCCCGTGCGTCCTGCACGCCGCGCAGGACCATGGCGACGGCGGTGTCCGCGATCACGCCCGGCTCCTCCGCCACTCCGAGTTCGATACGCCGGACCGCGGCGTCGACCGACCCCTGCACCAGCATCGCCGCGAGCCTCGGCTGCTCGTGGCCGAGTTCGCCGAGCGCCTCGACGATCATGGCGATCAGCCCGCCGTGCGCGGCCCTGATCTTCTCGCGTGCCCCCGCGTCCAGCTCGCTCGCGGAGATCGCCACGACTGCCCGGTGCCGCCGGTCCCCGACAAGGTCGAGCTGCCGACGCACGTATGCCTCGATCTTCCCCTCGGGAGTGGTGGCCCGCTCCATCGCGTTCTCGACCTCCGCCGCCCAGACGGGGAAGTCGACGGCGCACAGCTCCTCGACGACGGCCGCACGGGAACGGAAGTACTCGTAGACGGAGGACCTGGCGAGGCCCGTGCGTTCGGCGAGGGCGGGGAAGGTCAGCGCCTCCGTCCCGCCCTCGGACAGCAGGGAGCGGGCGGCGTCCAGGAGGGCGCCGCGCTGCATGGTCCGGTGCTCGGCCACCGAGGCCGCTCGAATCCTGGGCACACGTCCACTTTACGGCGACCGGTGTCCGAACGGATGCGCGCGGCCCCGAATCATTGGCCGAAGCGGCCATGGACGGCGTCGGCCACCGGTGCTCTCAGCGGCCGGCGTCGGCGAGCTTCGCACGCAGTTGCAGCACCGACTTGGTGTGGATCTGGCTGACCCGGCTCTCGGTGACGCCGAGCACGTTGCCGATCTCGGCGAGCGTGAGCCCCTCGTAGTAGTAGAGGGTGACCACCGTCTTCTCGCGCTCCGGGAGCGTGTTGATCGCCCGGGCGAGAAGTCGTCTGAGCTCGCGGTCCTCGGCGACCTCCACCGGATCGTCGGCAGCGGTGTCCTCCAGCGTGTCCATCAGGCTCAGCCGGTCCCCGCCCTCGCCGCCGACATGCAGCAACTCCTCCAGGGCGACGACGTTGGCCAGCGACAACTGGCTGAAAACCGAGTGCAGTTCCTCCAGTGCGATGCCCATTTCCGCGGCGACCTCCGGCTCGGAGGGGGTCCGTCGCAGCTGTGCCTCCAACGTGGCGTAGGCGCGTTCCACCGCCCGCGCCTTCTGACGGACCGAACGCGGAATCCAGTCGAGCGCCCGCAGTTCGTCGATCATCGCGCCCCTGATGCGCGTGATCGCGTACGTCTCGAACTTGATCGCGCGCTCGACGTCGAACTTCTCGATCGCGTCGATCAGTCCGAACACACCGGAGGAGACGAAGTCCGCCTGCTCGACGTTGGAGGGCAGGCCCACACTCACCCTGCCCGCGACATATTTCACCAACGGCGAGTAGTGCAGGATCAACTGTTCCCGCAACCGCTCGTCGCCCGTGGACTTGTACGAACGCCACAACTCGTCGAGCGAGGAGGGGGCGGGAGGGCGCACAGTGCCACGCGCAGCCGGTGGTACTGCCGCGCGGTCAGACCCGGAGGTGTGCTGGGGCATGTGGTGCCTTGAGCCGTTCTGTCTGCTGTGAAGTGCTGGGGCCGGAGGACTTGTGCCTGAAGCGGAATCCTTGTGAGCGTAGCGTGACTGAACCGTCGCGGTCCGCGCAGAGCGACGGATCGGCACCGTACGATTCCGGCCGATCGGGCACGGATCCGGTCCGGGGCCGTCGCCGCGTGCGTCGGCCCCGGAGGTGCGCCGAAGGGGCGGCCGAGGTCGTCGGCATCACCTTTTCACCCGAATGCTCCAGGTCAAGTACCGCCTCGCCGCGCGTCGCCATTGCGTGTCGGCCGTCGCGTCAACTTCCATCCGTCGCCATGTCGTTCGACGAACCCCAGTGAGTGCAGTTCGTACAGTCTGCCGAGTGCTTCATCGACACTGGTGCCGGCGGCACGGGCCACGTCCCGGCCGCCGACGACGCCGCGGTACGGCAGGGCGTCGAGGACCGCTGCGGACTCGGCGTCCAGGAGGTCCCGGGCCCGTACGGGGCCGTTGCGGACAGGGGCGAGTTCGCCGATGTCACCCACCAGTTCGACGACCTCCGCGGCGTTCGTCACCAGGACGCCCTCGCCCCGCAGCAGTTCGTGGACCCCCGCCGAAAGCCCGCTGGTGGCCGGGCCCGGCACCCCCATCGTGAAGCGGCCGAGCCGCTGGGCGCTTCGCGCGGTGACCAGCGAACCGCTGCGGTGTTCGGCCTCCACCACGACTGTTCCCCGCGTCAACGCGGCGATGACCCGGTTCCTCAGAACGAATCTGCTGCGGGTCGGATGACCGGACGGTGGCAGTTCGCCGACGACGAGTCCCTGCTCCGCCATGCGTCCGATCAACTCGGCGTGTCCCCTGGGATAGGCGACGTCCACCCCGCAGGCCAGGACCGCCATCGTCGCCCCGTCGACGGCGAGCGCGCCGCGGTGTGCCGCCCCGTCCACCCCGAACGCCGCCCCCGACACGACCACCCACCCCAGCTCGGCGAGCCCCGCGCCGAGGCTCGCCGCCATGTGGGCCCCGTACGGTGTGCAGGCGCGGGCGCCGACCACGGCGACCGACCGCAGCGCCCAGAGCCGCAGGTCACGCGGCCCCCGCACCCAGAGACCGGTCGGCCTGGCGTCTCCCAGGTCGTCGAGCTGGCTGGGCCATTCCAGCTCGCCGGGGCAGATGAAGCGCCCGCCGAGCGCGGCGACGGCCGCCAGGTCCCGCTCGGGCTCGGCGTGCTCGGCCCGCAGCCGGTACCCGTCGAGGCGTTTCGTGGTCATCCCGTCCAACCGCCGTGCGGCATCGCCCCCGGTGGTGATCCGCCGCAGCAGTTCGACGGCTCCGTGCTCGCGCAGCCAACGACCGGCCCGCTCGTCCCCCGGTTCCAGGATGCGGGTCAGAGCGGCCCTCGCCAGCCGTTCCCCACCACCGGCGCCCGCCCCCGGCTCTGCACCCGGCTCGTGCGGCGTTCCCGATCCCGTGGCACGCTCCGGGAGGCGGCGCGTCTCCTCCGCCCTCCCGGCCCCCGCACCCGCCGTCATGAGGCACCGGCCCGCACCGCGACGCCCCGGGAGATCCCGGTGCGCAGCTCCAGCGCGACCGCGACGTCGGAGCCGTCCGGGCGATCGGCACCACGCAGATCGGCGACCGTCCACGCCACTCTGAGGACGCGGTCCAGGCCCCTGGCGGTGAGCAGGCCGCGTTCCATGTCCCGTTCCGCTTCCAGGAGCGCGCCCGGCGCCGGGACCAGCCGGGTCCGCAACTCGTGGCCGGGGACCTCGCCGTTGGTGCTCCATCCGGTGCCCGCCAGACGGTTCGCCGCCCTCGCCCGTGCCTCCTGGACCCGCGCCGCGACGACGGCCGTCGACTCCCCTCTGCCGCCCTGCCCCAGCAGGTCCTTGCGCCCGACCCTGTCGACGGTCACGCGCAGGTCCACCCGGTCGAGCAGGGGCCCGGACAGCCTGGCCTGGTAGCGCCGGACCGCCGAGGGCGGGCAGTCGCAACCGTCACCGGCGAGCGAGTGCCGGCCGCACGGGCAGGGGTTGGCTGCCAGCACCATCAGGAACCTCGCGGGCAGCCGCACCACGCCCGCGCTCCGTGCCACCACCACGTGCCCGGCCTCCAGCGGCTGGCGCAGTGCGTCCAGTGCCCGGACGGAGAACTCCGGTGCCTCGTCCAGAAAGAGGATTCCCCGATGGGCCAGGGACACCGCACCGGGCCGCGGCAGTCCGTTGCCTCCGCCGACCAGCGACTGCATCGTCGCCGAATGGTGCGGTGCGCAGTAGGGCGCGCGGGTGACCAGTGGCTCCCCCGGCGGCAGGAGCCCCGCCACCGAGTGCACGGCGGTGACTTCCAGGGACTCCTTCCTGGTCAGTTCCGGCAGGATCGCCGGCAGGCGTTCGGCCAGCATGGTCTTGCCCGCGCCCGGCGGACCGGACAGCATCAGATGGTGGCCGCCCGCCGCGGCGACCTCCAGGGCCATGCGGGGCCTTTGCTGTCCCGCCACATCCGCCAGATCCGGCGCGTTGCCCTCGCCCCGGCCGGTGCCGATGACGAGGCCGGTGCCGGTTCCCGCACCGGGCACCAGCAGTCCGGCCAGCATCGCGTCCGGCCGTCCCCCGTCCTCCTTCCGCTCGTCCGGCACCGGTTCGTCGCAGAGCACCGCGATGAGCTGCCGCAGGCTGCGCACCCCGAGCACCGAGACCCCGGGCACCAGCGCCGCCTCGCCGGCGGTCTGCTCGGGCACGACGACCTGGCGGTATCCGGCCTCCGCCGCGGCGAGCACGGCGGGCAGCACACCACGCACGGGCCGCACCCGGCCGTCCAGCCCGAGCTCCCCGATCATCACCACATCGGCGATGGCCCCCGGGTCGATCCGCTCCGCCGCGCCCAGCACCGCGCAGGCCACTGCCAGGTCGAACCCCGAACCGGCCTTGGGCACGGATGCCGGCGACAGGCCGACCGTGAGCTTCTTCTGCGGCCATTCGGCCCCGGAGTTCACCACCGCGGCCCGGACCCGGTCCCGGCTCTCCACCAGGCTCTTGTCCGGAAGTCCCACCAGGGTGAACGCGGCCACCCCCGCCTCCAGATCCGCCTGGACCTCCACCACCACACCCTCGACGCCGACCAGCGCCACCGAACACGCCCGTGCGAACCCCATCAGGCCACCCCGCGCACATGCTCGACGACGGGCGCCCCGCGCCTGGGCAGCAGCACACCGACCAGGTCGATGCGGACCCCGCCCGGCGGCCCGCCGCACCGGTGCAGCCAGATGCCGGCGAGGCGACGCAACCGCTCCGCCTTGCGAGCCGTGAGCGCGGCCATCGGGTGTTCGAAGGCACCGCCTCTGCGGGTCTTCACCTCGCAGACCACGAGTACGTCGCCGTCCACCGCGACGATGTCGATCTCACCGGCGCGACAGCGCCAGTTCCGTTCCAGCACGGACATGCCGGCGTCGGTCAGCAGCCGCGCCGCCCGATCCTCGCCGTACCGTCCGAGTGCGCCCCGTGCGTTCATGTCGGCACCACCTCCGGGGCCGACTCTGACGTGTTCGGCCCCGACCGGTGGATCTTGGTGGACAACTCCGGGATTGTGGATATCCCGGCCACCCGTATGTGCGAATCCGCCGCCCGTGGGGACCGCTCAGCCACCCGTACGTGCTGACCGGCCCCCGGATGGGGGCGACTCAGCCACCCGGAAGTTCGAGATCGCTCTTGTTCAGCTCCTCGATGTTGACGTCCTTGAACGTCAGCACACGTACCTGTTTGACGAAGCGTGCGGGCCGGTACATGTCCCAGACCCAGGCGTCCGCCATCGACACTTCGAAGAACACCTCGCCCTGAACCGAGTGCACCTGCATCTCGTAGTCGTTGGTGAGGTAGAAGCGCCGTTCGGTCTCGATCACGAATTTGAACAGACCGACGACGTCTCGGTACTCCCGGTAGAGCTTCAGCTCCATCTCGGTCTCGTACTTTTCGAGGTCCTCGGCGCTCATTGGCATGTTCCCCTTCAGCCGTGCGTCCCCCCATTGTGCGCCAGGGACCGGCTCCCCCGGGCGCTCAGGCGGATTCGGGGGGCAGAACCATCGGCGTACCCGGAGGACCCTCGTCGAGCAGCGTGCGCAGCAACTCGGCGAGCCTGGTCGGGTACACAGTCTCACGCGCCGCCGACAGTTCGGCGGAGGTCCACCATCTCAGCCCCGCGACGCTGCGCTGCTCCAGCCCGGTGAATCCGCGGGTGTCCGTGGCGGTCTGCGCCGTACGGGCCAGGTAGTACCACTCGTCCTGTTCCCAACGACGCCCGTCGAAGGGGAACGAGCACATGCGCTGCCAAAGCAGCGGGCCGAGTTCGACATCGGTGATGCCGGTCTCCTCGGCAAGCTCGCGCAACGCGGCCTCCTCCCGGGTCTCGTCGCCCTCCAGGCCGCCCCCGGGAGTGAACCACCAGGTGCTCCCGGGGTCCTCCGGTTCATAGCCGTGGATCAGGAGAATCCGGTCGTCGGGGTCCAGGAGCACCACACGGGCGACCTTCCGCTTCTCAACACGCACCGGAAGCCGTCCCCTCCTGTGCTCGCCGTGCCGACCGGGCCGCGATCGGGCCGTACGCGGCACCGGCGAGGATCAGCACCACACCCGTCACCACGGCTGCCAGTTGCAGGCGCAGCGGCCCGGGCGACGAGACTCCGCCGGGCAGGGCGGCGAAGCTCTCCGGCCGCTCGATCATTCCGTCCATCGGCCAGGCGATGGCGTCGACCCGGCCCCGCACCGCGTCGCGCGGCACGGATCCCTGGCCCCGGTCATTCAGATGGACCCGCGAGTCCAGGGACGACCTGCGTTCGTCACCGAGCAGGAAGAGCTGCCCCCGGGGCACATCGGCCGTGAAACTGTTCGCCGAGGCGGGGTCCTTTTTCTGCAGATACGGTTCTTCAACGGCCTTGCCGTTGATCGTGAGCCGACCCCTGTCGCAGCAGGCGATCGTGTCGCCGCCGACCCCGACGACCCGCTTCACCATGGGCATGTCGCCCCAGGCGTCATCCGTGAAGACCACCACGTCGCCGCGGCGGACCTCGCTGCCGTCGATCCGCTGGGCGAGCACCCGGTCACCGGCGTGCACCGTCGGGGTCATCGATTCGGTCGGCACGGTGTACGGCTTGTACACCACTGCCGCCCAGGCGAAACCACCGAGGAAGAGCACACAGCCGACGGCCACGGTCAGCCCCGACAGCATGCTGCCGAGCCGGCCGCGGCCGTCCCCCGTACGTCCTGTTCCGCTCATCCCAGCGCCCCCCGCATCGGAGATCGACAATCGCTGATCCGAGTCGGCACCCTACCCGGCGGTATGCCCTCGGGTCAGCCTCCTGCGGCGCCACAGCACGAGGGGCAGGGCGCCCGCCGCACCGAGCACGCCCGGGGCCAGGCTCATCGCCGTGTTCACCGTCGTGTTGATGCCCGGCTGGTCGAAGGTCTTCGGGATGGGCAGGGTCGCCCAGCGGTTGATCGGCCATGCCACGACGATGGCCCGGCCGACGACCTCGTCGTTGGAGACCGTGCCGCCGCCCGGCAACTCCTGGTGGTAGCGCGAATCGAGGGAGTTCTGGCGGTGGTCGCCCATCACCCAGATCCGGCCCTTGGGAATGGTGATCGGCCCGAACGGCTCGTCGTTGCAGGGGGTGTTCCCGGGGAAGATGAACGACTTGTCGTCCAGGGCCTTGCCGTTCACCACGACCGGGCCGTCCTTCTTGCATTCCACCGTGTCGCCGCCGACCGCGATGACCCGCTTGATCAGGTCCTTCTCCTCCGCGGACGGCATCAGCCCGATGAAGCTGAGGAATTTCTGCACCACGTTCGGCTCGGGTGCCTGGGTGTCCTCCAGCCAGCCGCCCGGATCGTGGAACACCACGACCTCGCCGCGCTCGGGCTCCGAACCGAACCACGGCGTCAGCTTGTCGACCAGCACCCGGTCGCCCCGTTGCAGCGTGTTCTGCATCGAGTCCGAGGGGATCGAGAACGCCTGCACCAGGAAAGTCTTGATCAGCAGTGCGAGGACCAGCGCGATGCCGATGAGCAGGGGCAGCTCCTTCCAGAAGGAGCGCGGCTTCTGCTGTCCCCGGCCGCCGCCGTGCGTGGTGTCGCCGTCACCCACCGCACCCTCCGCCGACGCCCCGGCGGCCCCGGCGTGATCCGAATGCTCCGGCCTGTCCTCGGGTTCGTGTCCGGATCGTGCGCCGACCGCCAAGTCCCCCACATCCACTCCTTACTCCGTGCCACCGCCTGCACCCCAGCCGGTGCAGGCCCACCACTCCCATAACGAGCGGGAGTTCCGCAGGGGTCGGGAGAGGGATCATTCCGTCGGGTTCCTCGGACACCACACTATTCGACCGGCCCGACGCGGCGGCCGTCCCGGCGCGCGCGTCCGGGACCGAGTCGAATGTCGACGGTTCCTTGAGCTTTCGCCAGTGGGAGAAGGGCCAGGCTATGACCACGGCCCGTCCCACGACGCCGTTCTCGGAAACCGTTCCGTGGTCCGGCTCGTCCAGGTGGTAGCGCGAATCGGCCGAATCGGATCGGTGGTCGCCCATCACGAAGAGCCGCCCGGCCGGAACCTTTACCTCGAATTTGATGAGGGAGGGCGGGTTGCCCGCGTACAGGTAGGGCTCGTCGAGCGGGACGCCGTTCACGGTGATCCGGCCGTCCTTGTCGCAGCATTTCACCGTGTCGCCGCCGACCGCGACCACCCGCTTGATCAGGTCCTGTTCGTCGTCGGACGGCAACAGGCCGACGAACGTGAGCGCCTGCTTCACCTGCTTGACGACGACGGGCGACTCCTTCTTGCCCGCGGTCTCGTGCTTCAGCCAGTTGCCGGGATCCTTGAAGACGACGACGTCGCCCCGCTCGGGCCGCGATCCGAACCACGGCGTCAGCTTGTCCACCAGCACCCGGTCGCCGATCCGGATGGTCTGCTCCATGGATCCGGAAGGGATCACGAAGGCCTGCACCAGGAAGGTCTTGAGGATCAGGGCGATCACCAGTGCCGCGACGACGAGCAGGGGGATCTCCCGGAGCGTCGACCTGCGGCGACGCCGTTCGGCCGTGCGGGCCCGCCGTCGGCGCTCCGACCTGGACGGCATACCCGCCCCCGCCTCCGGGGAGGCGGGTATGCCGGCCTCCGGTTCGTCGTCCGATCCCCAGCCGCGGCTACCCATGGGCTCCGCCCGGTGCCGGGACACCGTTGAACGCCTCGGAGTCCGGCAGCGAACCCGCCCGGCCCAGGGGCCAGCCGATCCAGCCCACCCTGCCGATCACCCTGTCGACCGGAACCATGCCACCGCCCGGCTCTCCCAGGTGATCGCGCGAATCGCGGGAATTGCTGCGGTGATCGCCCATCATCCACAGGGTGCCCTCGGGCACGACGATGTCGAAGCGCACCCGGGAGGGTTCGTCCCCCGGGTACAGATACTTCTCCGTCAGCGGCCGGCCGTTCACCTCGATCCGTCCGCGCCGGTCGCAGCAGACCACCCGGTCCCCTCCCACACCCACCACCCGCTTCACGTAGTCGGTCTCGGCCGGCTCCGCCAGTCCCAGGGAGGCCGCCGCTCGGTGCAGCAGACCGGAGACGGGGTTCTCCCGGGGCGGCTCCTGCACAAAGGATCCGGTGCCGTCGAAGACCACCACGTCGCCCCGCTGCGGTGCGGAGCCGAAACGGTACGCCAGCTTGTTCACCAGCACCCGGTCCCCCACGTGCAGCGTGGGCTCCATCGAGCCGCTGGGGATCAGATAGGGCCGCACCACGAACGCGCTGAGCAGCAGGACGAAGACCGAGCAGGCGGCTCCCAGCACGGCGGTCCGCCGCCAGGAGATCGACCCGGTCGGCAGGGACGGCATACGCGAGGAGCGCGACCGCTCCTCCGTCCCCGTCGCGGGTGCGGAGGAGCGGTCGCGCTCCGAGGGCTTGGCTTCCGTGTCCATCGGGGCCAGAGCTTATCCGGCCGACCTGTGGACCCGTCAGTCAGCTCAGTTGTCGCGCTTCTCCTTGATCTTCGCGGCCTTGCCGCGCAGCTCACGGAGGTAGTACAGCTTGGCGCGACGGACGTCACCGCGGGTGACGAGCTCGATCTTCTCGAAGATCGGGCTGTGCACCGGGAAGGTGCGCTCGACGCCGACGCTGAAGGAGACCTTGCGGACCGTGAAGGTCTCGCTGACACCGGCACCCTGGCGACGGATGACGACGCCCTTGAACTGCTGGATACGGGAGCGGTTGCCCTCGATCACGCGCACGTGGACGTTGACGGTGTCGCCGGGGCGGAACGCCGGGATGTCGGAACGCAGCGACGCGGCGTTGACGCCATCGAGCAGGGAAGACATGTTGTCTGCTTTCTTCGTCGATGCCACAGGTCATCGGCGGGAGGTAGTGAGGATGGGATGCCGCTCGCACCGGACGGACGTCTGGGCCGCCCTCATGTGCATGAAGACATGTGCATGGGGACGTGGTGGCCGCTCCCCCTGTGGCAGGGGCGCACGCCGGACGTACAGCAGCCGCCTATTCTTCCACGGCCCCGGGCCTGCGCCAAAATCGGCCCCCCGGCTCCGGCGACCAGCCCAGGATGGAAAGGATCTCGCGGTCCTTCTTGTCGAAGCCGTCGGCCTCGCAGCGCTCGATGAGGTCGGGCCGGTGGAGCGCGGTACGCCGGAACGCCTCGTCCCGGCGCCAGCGCGCGATCTTCCCGTGATGACCGCTGAGCAGCACGTCCGGGACGCCCCGCCCCCGCCACTGGGGCGGCTTGGTGTAGACGGGGCCCTCCAGCAGGTTGGCCATCGCGCCGGGGGCGAAGGAGTCGTCCCGGTGGGATTCGGCGTTGCCGAGCACTCCGGGCAGCAGCCGGGCCACCGCCTCCGTGATCACCAGCACCGCGGCCTCCCCGCCCGCCAGGACGTAGTCGCCGATGGACACCTCGACGACCGGTATGCGGGTCGCGTACTCGTCCGTCACCCGACGGTCGATGCCCTCGTAGCGGGCCGGGGTGAAGATCAGCCACGGGCGCTCGGAGAGTTCGACGGCCAGTTCCTGGGTGAACGGACGGCCGCTGGGGGTGGGTACCACGAGCACCGGGGCGTGCGCCCCGGTCTCGTAGCCGCTCGCCAGGACGTCGTCCAGCGCGTCTCCCCAGGGCTCGGTCTTCATGACCATGCCGGGGCCGCCGCCGTACGGGGTGTCGTCGACCGTGTGGTGCCGGTCGTGGGTCCAGCCCCGCAGGTCGTGGACATGCACATCGAGCCGGCCGCCCGCGCGGGCCTTGCCGACCAGCGAGACGTTCAGCGGTTCAAGGTATTCGGGGAAGATCGTGACGACGTCGAGCCGCATCAGGCGTCCTTCCCGGTCCCGGGCGCATCGGCCCCTTCGCCCTCGGCCGCGCCCGTCGCGCCCTCGTCGCGCGCGGAGGCGATCACTGCCTGGCTCTCGTCGATCAGCCCCGGCGGCGGGACGATCACCGCGCGCTGTTCCTCCAGGTCGATCTCGGTGACGATCTCCTCGACGAACGGGATCATCACCTCGGCGCCGTCCGGCCGCTCCACGATGAGCAGGTCCTGCGACGGCAGGTGCGCGATCTCGGTGATCCGGCCGATCTCGGTGCCGTCGGCGAGGACCACGTCGAGGTCGACGAGCTGGTGGTCGTAGAACTCCTCGGGCTCCTCGGGGAGTTCCGTCGGATCGACCTCGGCGATCAGGAGCGTGTTGCGCAGCGCCTCGGCGGCCGTACGGTCGCGCACGCCCTCGAACCGCAGCAGCAGCCGTCCGCTGTGCACCCGGCCGGTCTCGATCGTCAGCGGTCCGGCGGCGGCCGGATCGGTCGCGAGCACGGCTCCGGGGGCGAGCCGCAGCTCCGGCTCGTCCGTACGCACCTCGACGGTGACCTCGCCCTTGATGCCGTGGGCACGGCCGATCCGCGCGACTACCAACTGCACCTTGTGTCTCTCCTGTCATACGACGACGGGCCGGGGCGGGCGCATGGCCCTCCCCGGCCCGTGCCGGTGTTCAACTTGTCAGCGAACCTGATCCACATCGACGAGGTCGACGCGGATACCACGGCCGCCGATGGCGCCCACGACGGTCCGCAGCGCGCGGGCGGTGCGGCCGTTGCGGCCGATCACCTTGCCGAGGTCGTCGGGGTGCACCCGGACCTCCAGCACGCGACCGCGACGCAGGTTGCGCGAGGCGACCTGCACGTCGTCGGGGTTGTCGACGATGCCCTTCACGAGGTGCTCGAGAGCCTCCTCGAGCATGCTCAGGCCTCGGTCGACTCGGCGGCCGCAGCCGCGTCAGCAGCCTCGTCCGCCTTCTTGTCGGACTTCTTGGCCTTCTGCGTGATGGCCTCGCCCTTGGCCTCCTCGCCGTCGCCCAGGTTCTCGAACAGGGCGCGCTTGTCGGCCTTGGGCTCCGGCTGCAGCAGCGGCGCGGGGGCCGGAAGGCCCTTGTGCGCCTGCCAGTCGCCGGTGAGCTTCAGGATCGCGAGAACCGGCTCGGTCGGCTGGGCGCCGACGGACAGCCAGTACTGCGCACGCTCCGAGTTGACCTCGATGCGCGAGGGGTTCTGCACCGGGTGGTACAGGCCGATCTCCTCGATGGCCCGGCCGTCACGGCGGGTGCGGGAGTCGGCGACGACGATGCGGTAGTGAGGCGAACGGATCTTGCCCAGACGCTTCAGCTTGATCTTGACTGCCACGGAAGTGGTGTCTCCTGGTCTATGACGTGGTTGGGCACAACGAAGATGCCACGTGGGGTTGCGGTACTCGGGTGCCCGATGGACGCGTCAGCCGGAGGAGAGAGGGGTCCTGTGCGACTGTCGAGTACAGCTAGCCATTGTGCCACACCTCATGAGGTCACCCCACAGCGACCACTGCTTCCGGGATGCGGAACGGCTTTCCGCATCCCCCGCAGACGATCGGGGCCTGCGCCAGGACCGACGGGACGACGCGCACATTGCGTCCGCAGTCGCAGACCGCCTTGACCCGGACGCCTCCGCCGGAGGAGCCGTGCCGGGCCGCCGGGCCGCGGAACGAACGCTTGGTGTCGGCGGCGGTGGCGACCGTGTGCGCCTTGAGGGCGCGCTGCAGCCGCTCGATGGTCGGCCGGTACCGACGCTTCGCCTCGGGGTTGAGGGCGACCAGTGAGAAGCCACTGCTGGGGTGCGGTTCCTCGGCGTGGTCGAGGCCCAGCTCCTCGGCGATCGCGAGGAATCGGCGGTTGTGATAGCGGCCTGCCCGGGAGGTGTCGCGGACACCTCTCGCGGCGGCGATGCCATGGACTGCCTCGTGCAGCAGTCGCTCGAAGGAGAGTTCCGCGCCACAGGCGGACGAGGACTCTCCGATCAGGGACTCGGGAGCGGCTAGATCCGGCAGCTCGGGGTGGTACCGCTGAATGTCGGCCCACGCCTGCGCCAGCTCTGCGGCAAGTACAGGTGGTGTCGTGCTCACGTCGTGACAACGAGCGCGAACGCCCCGGTGTTCCGATTCCGGGCCATCCCAAATAATTTGCACGTACCAGTCAGTTGCCGTTGATGCGTCGCGACGAGGGCGGGTGCGCAGATCTACGGAGAACTCTCACAGCTCACGCCAAGGTGGTACGTAGTGATGGGTACGCCCGGACGTGTAGACGGATGTGTGGACGGCCACCGTACGCGGACCGCGGAGCGGCCCCCGCAGCGGGTGCGGCGGCGCCCGGAGTCCTCGACGTGCCCGGCTCGGGATGTCGGGTAAAACTGGGGGAAGCGCGGGCGGCAGCGGCTGCGGACGCCCGCCCCACGGCTTCCGCCCGTCGCCGGGCGTCCGTCCCCCGGAGCGGTTCCCGCCGGGGCGGCCCGGCGGGGCGTGTGCGCGGTCGCGTGCTCCTCGGGTTCACGAACGGGGAGCCGTCGCGGTCGCGGCAGGGGAATCCATTCGGGCAGGACTGATCGGACAGGACCGACCTCTCGGCGGATTGGGGCGCTTCCATGACACCAACGCTCGTCCGGCACCACAGCCGCGCGGTCGCGGCCACCACCGGTGCCGCCGCTGCGGCGGCCGACCCCGCTACCCGCGCCCGGGACTGGGCGGAGATCCAGGAACGGATGCTCGCGCCGCTGTACGAGGCGGTGTACGAACGGCTCGAAGTGGGGGCCGGTACCCGCGTGCTCTCCCTCGGCTGCGGCTCCGGTCTCGCGCTGGTGATCGCGGCCGCCCGCGGAGCACGCGTCACCGGCGTCGACACCGATCCGGACCGCCTGGCGCTGGCCCGGATCCGGATGCCGGCGGGTCCGGGCGGCGCCGGTTCCCCGGCGGATGCCCACCGGCTCCTGGACGGCGATCCGTCCGCCGCGGCTCCGGTGGACGGAACTCCGTACGACCTGATCACGGCGTTCACCCCGATCGGCTGCTCGGACGGCGACGACGAGCGACTGGTGTCGGCGCTGCGTGCCGCGGTGCCGCTGGCCGCCCGGGGCAGCACGGTCGTCCTGACCGGGTGGGGCCCGCCGGAGCGGTGCGCGACGGTGCCGGTGCTGCGGATGGGTGGCCGGGGTTCGGGCGGGGCGCAGCAGTCCCGCGCGGGCGGCTGGCGTCCGTCGCGCCGGGACGACCTCGAAGAGGTGGCGTTCCGGGCCGGTCTGCGACCGGACGGCTCCGGGCGGGTGGCCTGCCCGTTCGACTACCCGGGCCTGGAGAGCGCGGTGCGCGGGCTGCTGTCGACGCGGCTGTTCGACACGGCGGTGCGGGCGACGGACCCGCGTCGGGTGGCCCAGGAGGTGGTGCGGGCCCTGCGTCCGCACCGGCGCCCGGACGGCACGGTCCGGATGCCGAACGTCTTCCGCTATCTCCTGTGCACCGTCTGAGCCGGTCTCCCCGTGCGGCGCCCGAACCGCGCACCGTCCGGGCGGGCCGCCGCGCACCTGCGAGAACCGTGCGAGTGGGGGCGCGCGGCGGCGCCCGCTCGCCTACTTGCCCAGGCGGGTGATGCCGGCCGCCCGGTAGGCGTCGGCCTCGTCCAGGGTCTCGTTCGCCAGCAGCGCCGCGGCCAGTGAGTTCAGCCGGTCCCGGTTCTCGCGCAGCAGGCGGCACGCCGCCTCGTAGCACTCGTCGACGATGCGCCGCATCTCGCCGTCCACGGCGTCCAGCGTCGCGGGGGCGGCCGACAGCCCGTACGCCTGCTGGGCGTCGCCCGGGATGGCCGTCAGCCGGCCCACCTTGTGGCTCATGCCCCAGCGGCCGACCATGCCGCGGGCCAGCTGGGTGACCTGTTCCAGATCGCTCTCGGCGCCGGTGGTGATCACGCCGAACACCACCTGCTCGGCGGCCATTCCGCCGAGCGCGCCGATGATGCGGCCCCGCAGGTAGTCCTCGGTGTAGGCGTACTTGTCGGCCTCCGGGGTCGAGAGGGTGACGCCCAGGGCCCGGCCGCGCGGCACGATGGTGACCTTGCGGACCGGATCGGCCCCCGGCTGGACCATGCCGAGCAGGGCGTGCCCGCTCTCGTGGTACGCGGTCCTGCGGCGTTCCTCGTCGGACATGACCAGGGAACGTTCCGCGCCCAACTGGACCTTTTCCAGGGCGTTCGAGAAATCCGACGGGCTCACCTCGGTCCGCCTGTGCTTGACGGCGAGCAGCGCGGCCTCGTTGGCCAGGTTGGCGAGGTCGGCACCGGTCATGCCGGGCGTCGTGGCGGCCACCTGGGCCAGGTTCACGTCGGGGCCGAGCGGGATCTGCCGGGTGTGGATCTCCAGGATCGCCTCCCGGCCGTTCCGGTCGGGCGGGCTGACCTGGACGATCCGGTCGAAGCGGCCGGGCCTGGTGAGCGCGGGGTCGAGGACGTCCGCGCGGTTGGTGGCGGCGAGGACCACGACCCCCTCGGAGCCGGAGAAGCCGTCCATCTCGGTGAGGATCTGGTTCAGGGTCTGTTCGCGCTCGTCGTGGCCGCCCACGCCGGAGCCGCCGCCGCGGGCCCGGCCGATGGTGTCGATCTCGTCGATGAAGACGATGGCGGGGGCGACCTTGCGCGCCTCGGCGAAGAGTTCCCGCACCCGGCTCGCGCCGACCCCGACGATCATCTCGATGAACTCTGAGGCCGACGCCGAGAAGAACGGCACCCCGGCCTCGCCCGCGACGGCCCGGGCCAGCAGCGTCTTGCCGGTGCCCGGCGGTCCGGCGAGGAGCACGCCCCCGGGCATCCGGGCCCCCATCTTCCGGTATGCCTGCGGGTTCTTCAGGAAGTCCACGACGTCGTTGAGCTCGCCCTCGACCTCGTCGATCCCGGCCACGTCCTGGAACGTGGTGCGCTTGGCACCCTCCAGTTCGACCGGTTTGGGCGGGGCCTTGCGCCCGAAGCCGCCGAGTCCGCCGCCCATGCCCCTGGCCATCCGCCGGGCGACCAGGACCCACAGCAGCACGAGCAGCAGCATCGGGGCCAGCGAGATCAGCAGGTTCGCCAGAAAGCTGCGTTGCTGGACGACCGGCTCGGCGGTAACCATGACGTTGCCCTTGACCAGCTCCGCCCAGAGGTTGTCGTCCGCGAAGGCGGGGCGCTGGGTGACGAACCGGGTGTACTTCTCGTCGGTTCCCGGAACCGTCGATTCCTTCTTGAGCTGGCCCTCGATGGAATCGCCCTTGGAGTAGATCTTGGCGACATTGCCCGAGGTCACCTGCTTGCTGAACTCCGTGTACGCGATCGTCCGTTCCTCGGCGCCGTTGAAGAAGGACAGCACCAGGTTGGCGATCAGATAGACGACGAGCGCGGTGAGCAGCAGTCCGCCCCAGCCTCCCGGCATCTTCCGGCCCGGCGGCGGGGGTGGCGGGGCCCCCTCGGAGCGCCACGGCTGGTCGGTTCGATCGCGGGGAGGTACGGGACTGGTCACGCGGGCTCCTCTGCTGACAGCCGTTGATGCGACATTAGAGGAGAAAACTCACCAAAGCCCCCTGTGGGCCCGCTCAGTGGGCCCACAGGGGGACGGACGCCCCGCGGACGCCCGACGGACATGAGTGAGGGGCACCCGCCGTCGGCGGGTGCCCCTCACTCATGCTCGGGGCGGTCAGCCCATGAACTTCTTGAACTCGTCCGGCAGCTCGAAGTCCTTGCCGTCCGGGACCGGGAGGCCCGGTGCGCCGCCCTGTGCCGCCTGGGCGCGACGTGCCGCGGCGGCCTGCTCCTCGGCCTTGCGCTTCATCGGGTTGCCGCTCTTGCGCTTGCCCTTGGCCTGCTTGACCTGCTTCTTCTGACGGCCGGGGCCGCCACCCATGCCGGGCATCCCCGGCATCCCGGGCATGCCGCCGCCCTGTGCCATCTTCGACATCATCTTGCGCGCGTCGAGGAATCGCTCGATCAGGTTCTTCACGGCGCTGACGTCGACGCCGGAGCCCTTCGCGATGCGGGCGCGGCGCGAACCGTTGATGATCGTCGGCTCGGCGCGCTCCTGCCGGGTCATCGACTTGATGATCGCGGCCGTACGGTCCACGTCGCGCTCGTCGATGTTGTTGATCTGGTCCTTGATCTGCCCCATTCCGGGCAGCATCCCGAGCAGCTTGGAGATGGAACCCATCTTCCTGACCTGCTCCATCTGGGCCAGGAAGTCGTCGAGCGTGAAGTCCTTGCCCTTGCTGGACGCCAGCTTGGAGGCCATTTTGGCGGCCTCTTCCTGGCTGAAGGTCTTCTCCGCCTGCTCGATCAGGGTGAGCAGGTCACCCATGTCGAGGATGCGGGACGCCATGCGGTCGGGGTGGAAGGCGTCGAAGTCGTCGAGCTTCTCACCGTTCGACGCGAACATGATCTGCTTGCCCGTGACGTGGGCGATCGACAGGGCCGCACCACCGCGGGCGTCACCGTCGAGCTTGGACAGCACCACGCCGTCGAAGCCCACGCCGTCGCGGAACGCCTCGGCGGTGTTGACCGCGTCCTGGCCGATCATCGCGTCGACGACGAAGAGGATCTCGTCGGGGCTGACGGCGTCGCGGATGTCCGCGGCCTGCTGCATCAGCTCCTGGTCGATGCCGAGGCGGCCGGCGGTGTCGACGATCACCACGTCGTACTGCTTGGACCTGGCGTGCTCGATCGAGTCCTTGGCGACCTGGACCGGGTCGCCGACGCCGTTGCCCGGCTCGGGTGCGTACACAGCGACGCCCGCGCGGTCGGCCACCACGCTGAGCTGGTTGACCGCGTTGGGGCGCTGGAGGTCACAGGCGACGAGCAGCGGGGAGTGGCCCTGGCCCTTGAGCCAGCGGCCGAGCTTTCCGGCCAGGGTGGTCTTGCCCGCACCCTGGAGACCCGCGAGCATGATCACGGTCGGCGGGTTCTTGGCGAACCGCAGCCGCCGGGTCTCGCCGCCGAGGATGGAGACGAGCTCCTCGTTGACGATCTTGACGACCTGCTGGGCCGGATTCAGCGCCTGGGAGACCTCGGCGCCGCGCGCCCGCTCCTTGACGTTGGCGATGAAGGACCGGACGACGGGCAGCGCGACGTCCGCCTCGAGCAGGGCGATACGGATCTCGCGGGCCGTGGCGTCGATGTCCGCCTCGGACAGGCGGCCCTTGCCCCGGAGGTTCTTGAAAGTCGCGGCAAGGCGGTCGGAGAGAGTATCGAACACGGCGCTCGTCGGTCCTCGGGGTCGGGGGCGGTACGGATTGCTCCCTAGGGTAACCGGCCCGGGCGGGCGGCCGCCCTTGCCCGCCGCATTCTCCCGGGACGCCCGGCGGGACTTCTCCCGGGACGCCCGGGGCGGACCCGCGCCGCGGGCCGATGCGGGCCCGGCCGCCGGGGACCGAGCAGTCCGGGAGGCCGTGGGCTCCCGCGCCGCGCCCCGACGCGGGAGCGCTCGATGCGGGAGCGCTCGATGCGGGAGCGCTCGATGCGGGAGCGCTCGATGCAGGAGCGCCCGCACCGCGTCCCCGCCCGGCAGGTCTCCCGCGCCCCACCGGTCGGAGCGCGTCCGGGCCGCGTTCGCCGGTCCGGACCCGGACGACCGTGTCGACCGGCACGCTCCAGACCTTGCCGTCGCCGATCGCGCCGGTCCGGGCCGCCCCGACCACGACGTCGACGAGCCCTTCGGCGTCCTCGTCCTCGACGAGGACCTCGATGCGGATCTTGGGGACGAGGCCGACGGTGTACTCGGCGCCCCGGTAGACCTCGGTGTGGCCGCGCTGCCGCCCGTGTCCACCGGCCTCCGTGACCGTGAGTCCCCGGACGCCGAAGGACTGGAGGGCCTCCCTGATCTCGTCGAGCCGGTGCGGTTTCACGACCGCGGTGATGAGCTTCACGCGTTCACCTTCGTCGGCTGCGGTGCCGTCGTGGCCGCCGGCGCCGTCACCGGGGCGGGAGCCGCGGCGCGCGACGCCGCTCCCCCACCGGCCCCGCTGAAGTCGTACGCGGTCTCGGCGTGCTCCGCCCGGTCGATGCCGGAGACCTCGTCGTCCTCGTCCACCCGCATCCCGATCGTCCGGTCCAGCAGGAGGGCGAGGACGGCGGAGACGACGAGGGAGTACGCGAGGACGGCGAACACTCCGACGGCCTGCTTGCCGAGCTGGTCGAGACCGCCCCCGTAGAGGAGTCCCCTGGCGTCGGACTGGACCCTGCCGGTGGCGAGGAATCCGACGAGGAGGGAGCCGACGACACCTCCGACGAGGTGGACGCCGACGACGTCCAGCGAATCGTCGTAGCCGAACCGATACTTCAGGCCGACGGCCATGGCGCACAGCACACCGGCCACGACGCCCACCACGATGGCGCCGAGCGGACTCACCGCGCCGCCGGACGGCGTGATGGCCACGAGGCCCGCCACCGCACCGGAGGCGGCGCCGAGAGTGGTGAAGGAACCGTGGCGCAGCTTCTCGTAGCCGAGCCACGCGAGCATCGCGGCTCCGGCGGCGACCTGGGTGTTGACGAACATGACCGCGCCCACCCCGTCGTCGTTGCCCAGCCACGAGCCGGCGTTGAAGCCGAACCAGCCGAACCAGAGCAGCCCGGCGCCGAGCATCACCAGCGGCAGGCTGTGCGGCCGCATCGGATCCTTCCGGAAGCCGGCCCGCCTGCCGATGACGAGGATCACGCCGAGCGCCGCGGCACCCGCGTTGATGTGGACGGCCGTACCGCCGGCGAAGTCGATGACGCCGAGTTCGAACAGCAGGCCGCCCGCACCCCAGACCCAATGGGCGACCGGGAAGTACACGGCGGTGACCCACAGCGTGATGAACAGGGCCCAGGCGGTGAACTTCACCCGGTCGGCGAGGGCGCCGCTGATCAGGGCCGGGGTGAGCACGGCGAACATCAGCTGGAAGACGGCGAAGACGTAGACCGGGATCGTGTGTCCGTCCCAGAGCCGGGTGACGCCGACCCCGCTGAGCCCGAGGTAGTCCGGGCTCCAGCCGACGACGGAGCCGATGTCCGTGCCGAAGGCGACGGCGAATCCGTAGAGCACCCACAGGACCGTCACGATCCCGAGGCCGATGAAACTCATCATCAGCATGTTGAGGGTGCTCTTGACGCGGACCATTCCGCCGTAGAAGAAGGCGAGGGCCGGGGTCATGAGCATCACCAGGGCCGAGCAGGTGAGCATGAACCCGGTGTTGGCGGCGGACAGCGTCGGGGGATCTGCGGCAAGCGTCGTGGTGCCTGGGGGCATCGGCGTCTCCTCGTCGTCGGTGCGGCCGCGGGCGGGCCGAACGGAAGCATGTGCGGGACCTCGGGGAAGAGGCCGACCGTCGTGCGCCGCGGGATTCACCCGGCGCGTTTCCACCGACGTTCACCCGACGCGGTTTCCGGCGACGCCGCACGGTGTTTCGCGTCGGTGACGAAGAGATACGGCGTGTTACGGACCCATGAACCGACGGTGCCGCGAGCGGCGGCGCAGGTGTCGCCCACGCCCCGGTCACGGCTCCCCGCGCGATGCCGCAGGGGCCGGGACACGACCGCCGGCCGGGGGTACGGGAACCGGAGAGGGGCGGGAGAACGAACCGGCCACGACGTTCACCCTGCGACCTGGCGATGGGGGAGCCGAAGTCGATGTGTGCGGGGCGGTCGTCGTGGCCGGGGTCGGGGGGCCGCCGTTCAAACCGCCTCGGCGGTTTCCGGCAACTGCTCGGTGAGGAGATCGGTGAGCCGGGCGACCTCGGGAATGTCCCCGAAGTCCCTGGCCGCGGTGTCCACGGTCTTGCGGAGCCGGGTGTTGACGCGCTCCGAGCGGATCTTCTTGGCGACCCTCAGCGCCCTCTCGGCCAGCACCGTGGACTGCTCGGGCTCGCGCTTGAGGAGGTGGACGGTGGCGAGCCCGATCAGATTGAGCGCGTACGAGCGTTGGTGCTCGTCGTCCTCGCTGAAGAGCTGAACCGCCCTGTTCATCAGCGGTTCGGCGAGCGAGGCGTACGTGGGACTGCGACCGGCGACGTAGGCGAGGTCGCGGTACGAGTGGGAGTTCTCGCCGTTGAGCTCGGCCTCGGAGAAGAAGCGGATCCAGTCGGGCTCGGGCTCGTCGTCGAGCCCGACGTCGAGGAAGGTTTCCTCGGACATCCGGATCGCCCGCTTGCACTTTCCGGGCTGGCCCATGTTGGCGTACGCGCGCGCCTCCATCGCGTACAGCATGGCCTGGGTGCGGGCCGTGGCGCAGTCCCGGCTGCCGTACTGGGCCAGGTGGATCAGTTCGAGGGCGTCGTCGGGCCGCCCCAGGTGGATCATCTGACGGCTCATACTGGACAGAACATACGAACCGAGCGGTTTGTCGCCGGCCTCTTTCGACGCGTGGAGCGCCAGAACGAAGTACTTCTGGGCGGTGGGCTGGAGCCCGACGTCGTAGCTCATCCAGCCGGCGAGCTCCGCCAGCTCGGCCGCACATCGGAAGAGCCGCTTGGCGGTGGCCTGCGGCTGCGGTTCCTGCAGCAGGTCGGTGACCTCATGGAGCTGACCGACCACGGCCTTGCGGCGCAGGCCGCCCCCGCACTGCGCGTCCCACTGGCGGAACATCGCGGTGGTCGACTCCAGCAGGTCGAGCTCCGGGCCGGAGAGCCTGGAGGGGCGACGGGACGTCGCCGCCGCGCCGGGCTCGGCCGGCGCGGCGGCGGCCACCGGCACCAGCCAGCGCTGCATGGGCTCGACGAGGGCGGGCCCCGCGGCGAGGGTGAGCGAGGAGCCGAGGAAACCGCGCCGGGCGAGCATGAGGTCGCTGCGGGAGAACTCGCTGAGCAGCGCCACCGTCTGCGGTCCGGCCCAGGGCAGGTCGACCCCGGCCACGGACGGCGACTGGTGCGCGGAGCGCAGTCCCAGGTCCTCCACGGCGACCACGGAGCCGAAACGCTCCGAGAACAGCTCGGACAGGATGCGCGGAATCGGCTCGCGCGGCTGCTCACCGTCCAGCCAGCGCCGCACCCGGGAGGTGTCCGTGCTGATGTGATGGGCGCCCATCTGGCGCGCCCTGCGGTTCACCTGCCGTGCCAGCTCACCCTTCGACCAACCGCTGCGCACGAACCACGAACCCAGTTGCCCGTTGGGGCGCTTACCGGCATTCGAATCGCCTGCGCCACTGCCACTCACTGGAACGCCCCCATCCCGCTGAAATACCGTCGCGATCCCGTTGAACGCTGTCGCGCGAACCTTTATCAGAATGCCCTGTTCCGATGCCGCCCATACGAAGGTTGCGCGCGATCGAACAGGAAATCGGGTTGCCTCCGGCATACCCGTGGGCGCACATACTTCCATGGTTTCGTGTACCGACGGTAATCCTACGATCACCCCCTCCGCGAGGGCGCCTACGGAAACGCCACCATTCGCCACCCCTTTGGGCGAACGCCGACGCCGCCGACCGCGATTCACTTGACACGCGATCGATCAACGTGGACGCAGCGACGCACGAAGAGGCGCACGACCCGCGACGCACCACCCCGCGTGCACCGGCGCATCACGGATCGCCGCGACGACGGAGTGCCGTGCCTTCGCTCCGCGTCGTAACCACCGATGAGTCGGACCCGTTGGAGGGGGCATGGGCTTCACGATCGGCGGCATCCGTGAGATGCGCACCGGCTCACGGCGCCGCGGCCGTTCGGCCGAATGCACGGCAGTGGCGGAGTACACGGGACTGTGGGGCTGGGCGGTCGTGCCGGGAGCACGGGCCGCGGCAGGCCGCTGTTCGTGCGGGAGGGAACGATGCCCCTCCCCCGGTGCCCATCCGCTGGAGCTCGCGCCCGAGGTACCCCCGGGCTCCTCGCTCGACGCCGCGATGGATGCCTGGGCCCGGGTTCCGGGCGCGTCCATGCTGTTGCCGGTGGGTCGGGGTTTCGATGTCCTGGACGTCGCGGAGGCGGCCGGGCGCCGGGCCCTGGCACGCATGGAGCGCATGGGACTGCCACTGGGGCCGGTCACGGTGACACCGTCCGGGCGGGCGCAGTTCTTCGTGGCTCCCGGAGCGGCCGCCGAGCTCCCGCGGCTGCTGTACCGGATGGGGTGGGACGACGCGGGCCTCGACCTGCGGGCGCTGGGACCCGGCAGCCACATCACCGCCCCGCCGTCCGACGAGGGGGGCCGGGGACCCGCCCGGTGGCTGCGCCCGCCGGTGCTGGACACGGCGGCCTCGCCTCCCCCGGCAAGGCTGCTGCTGGGCACGCTGGCGTACAGCTGTCATCGCGCACCGGTGGGCGGCTGAGGCTCCTGCGCGGGGCACCTCCCGGACCGCACCGGCGCGGCCCGTCCCCGCACGTGGCCCGGCCGCACCGGGCGGCCGGACGCCGCAACGATCCGGTGCCCCGAGGACTCGACGGCGCTGCGGCGCGAACGACGAAAAGCGCCGACGACGGAGGGCGCGAACGGCGAAGCGTGCCGACGGCGGAGAGCCCGACCCCTGCCGCGTGTGCGGCAGGGG
>NZ_JBHJWQ010000026.1:0-111321 GCF_042266885.1 Streptomyces sp. NPDC056061
TGCTGCGTCCACCTCACTCAAAGCGGGCGCCCCGCCCAGTTCCGCCCCACTCCGGCGAATCGGACGAACGCTGACCTTGCAACGGACCCTGGGTCACGACGACTTCCGCGTGCACGGTCTCGACCGTCACGGCTCGGTCGTCCCGGACCACGAACGCATGGTTCGGAACGTCATGCTTCCGCCCCGCGAGCGGCACGACACGCACGTCCACGTTCGGCAGGCGGGAGGCTGACGCCAGCCGATCGAGCTGGCCGACCATCACCGCGGGCGGCACGATCAGCCACCGGAGCACCGGCTCCGTGATGACGAACCGGAACGTCTTGGCCTTGTCGTACAGGGCCTCCTGCCGTTCAAGCCGTGCGCCGACCGTTCGACGCACGGTCTCCTCGGTCAGGTCCTCATGACGGGACAGGACGGCCCTCATGTATTCCGGGGTCTGGAGCAAGCCCGGCACCAGAGCGGGCTGGAACAGTCGCAGAAGACTCATCCGGGCTTCCACGTCCCGTAGGTGCTGCTGGGCCTTGTGGAGACCCGCACGCTGAATCAGGCGCCACGCCGTAGCCTCTGTCGCAACAGCGCGGGCGGCATCCCTGTACTCCGTTCTGACGTCCTCCGAGACGCCGATGGCAGTCAGGATGCGGTCGATGTCGTCCGCGCTCGGGGAGAGCTTCCCGGTTTCGATCCTGCTGAGCTTGCTCGGCGACATGACAGCGCCACGGGCCACTGCTTTGGCCTGCTTCCCGGAAGCGTTCCGCAGCACCCGCAGCGCGGCCCCGAGTTCTGAACGGTTCACGCCCCGTACTGCGCCCACCAGTCGGCAAACGGCACGGCGTGAGCAAGGGCCGTGTTCCTGTACGTGACGTACTGATCGCCCCGGTCCTCGGGCAACACGTCGGCTCCGAGGAACGCGCCATCGGGGGTGTAGCGCATAGGTGCGGCGGTAGCCGAGTCGAACAACCAGAAATCGCCCACGCCACCAAGAGGGTTGGGCTGTTCGGTCACATCCAGGATGAAGAACTCTTCGCCGACCGTTCTGTTCGTGGTGTAGCCCCACCCCAGTTCAAACCGCAGATAGGGAGTGAGCGGACGTGTGACCACGTGTACGCGGCAGATCCTGCGTCCGGCTTCAACATGCCCCCCGCACCTCGTCGAGCCAGTCAACGTTGTAGTCCTCGGGCTTCGCCTTGCCGTCGAGGAACAGCCTGTACGCGTCGACATTGCCCGAACGGCTGTAGTCGTCGAGGGTTTCCAGCCGGAACGCTTCCCGCTCGAAGTCGTCGAACATGTCCCCCAGGGTCTTAGACACCGAAGTGGCCCCCGAATGCTTCGCGGATCAGTTCCACAGGGATCTCGACGACCGTTTCGTGGGCCGGGATCACGAGCCCGTGATCCGCGGGAGTCTCACCCTGAACGAGGATCGTGCCCCGGTCCGTCTTGTAGATCGTGGGGCAGTCCTTCTTGTCGCACGACGTCGCGAGCGTGGTCACCTTCACGGGGGCTTCCTCTCTGCCGGAAGTGCTGTCTCCCCTGAATCGGTCCGGAGGACGGAGGACGGAGGACGGAGGACGGAGGACGGCGGACGGCGGGCGGAGCAAGAGTTTCAGGTTTCCAGAACGGGAAACCGGGCCTGCCGGGAAAAGGAGCGAGGACAAGCGGCAGGCGGCAAGGACAAGGGGGCAAGTGCGTTCGCGAACGTGCCGAGGCCCGCAGCTTTTGCGTAACGTATCGCCCTTTCCTACGTCCATGCCGAGAGAGGGCCTCAGGCACGACCCCGTCCGCCAGGGCAGGAAAGCTCCGGCGCGGCATGGTTCGGGGAGCATGCCACCAAGGCAACCGAATGGAATACGGTGCCACGAAGATAGTGGCCGAGGGATACGTCCCCACCCCATGCCAATCGCTCGACCGCTTCGTTCAACAGGAGGACCAGCCTCTGCGCTCTCCTCTCGCTTCCGGAGGCGAACCGGGGTGCGGTTTCCGCGAGTTGGATGCTCAGCCACTCGGCCGCCTCCTTGGGCTCGTCCCATGTGCCACGGACCACGGAGAGCGGCTTCATCAGCCAGTGCGCTGTCTGGATCGGGGGCACTTCGGAAACCGGGAACACCGCCACTGCCTCCCGGTACCGGTCGACCACCTCCATGTCGCTGCTCGCGGTCGGCGTCTGGCCGGGTGGTCTGCGAACGCTCTCCTTGTCGAAGATCTTCTTCTCTCCGAGCCACACGTAACCGTGGAAATGCACTGCTGCTCCGTTCAGAGAGACGACGACGCCCCCACCCTCGGTGTGGCGGTCGGGGCGGGGCCGTCGGTCGGTGAGGTGGGGGATGTGCGCTACCGGGCAGCTCTCAGGCGGAGAGACCGAAGCGACCGGGGTCGATACCCGCAGCGGTCAACTCCGCCGTGGTGAACCGCAGCGGCTCGGCCTGCGGGCGCTTGCTGTCAGCCAGGGCCCACACATCCCGGTCGATCTTCGCGAGAGTCACGCACGCCTCGCCGTCCGGGTGCGTGCTGCCACCGCACGCCTTTGAGAACTGAGCCCCCTCGATAGGGAGCGAGTACAGGTCGGTCATCTTCGCCCTTCCTGATCTGCATGTGACTCCGCCCCTGTCGGGCGGAGTTATCTTGCAGCCATGGTGCCCGGGCGAGAGCTCAGTTCCTATCCGGTTTCCTGTTCGCGCAAAAGATTGTCGCGGATGCCTTCGATCAGAGTCCGCATGGCATCCCCGGAAACGGAATTCTCGCTGAAGCGCTCGAACTTCACCGCATAGAGTGAGATGTCTCTGGGGTCGGTCACCACTATTTCCGCATGAATCGTCTCAACAGTCACCGTGCGATCATCCTTGATGGAGAACGAGTGGCATGGGAAATCTGCCTGTGGCGTATGCAGTGGAACGACTCGGATATCGACATTGGGAAGTCGGGAGATGGAGACCAGCCAATCCAGTTGGCCAACCATCACCATGGGAGAGGCGACGTGCCATCTCAAAACGGATTCTGTGACAACGAAGCGAAATGTTTTTCTTCCGAGTGCAGGACGCTTTGCCGTGCGAGTCTCGCGCTGACAGTGCGCTCCAGTGCTTCCTCCGTCAAATCCTTCCTCGCGAATACAGCGCGGGCGTATTCGGATGTCTGGAGCAGCCCGGGGACGAGGGAAGGTTGAAAAAGGCGAAGCAAAGCTGTCTGTGACTCCAGGGCCTGCACTTGATGCTGCTTGCGGCTGTAGCCCATCCGTCGAATGATTCGCCACGCTGTGACTTCCGTTGCCGCCTCCCTGGCGGCGGCCATGTATTCTGCCTTGGCCTCATCAGATATCCCTATGGCGGTAAGGATGCATTCGACGTCCGTAATGCTCGCCGTCACGTTTCCGTGCTCGATCTTGGACAGCTTGGAACGAGACATGGCGGCGCTGCGGGCAACTGCTTTGGCCTCCAGTCCGGAGGCCTCCCGCAGTTTCCGCAGTGCTGGCCCAAGGGCGGACTTGTTCACTCTCCGTATTCTTCCCACCAATCAGAGAATGGCACGGACTGTGCTAGTGCTGTATCCCGGTATGTCAAGAACCTGGAAATTTGATCTGTGTCGCAGAAGTCTGTTCCCAGGTATTTCCCTTCGTCGTCATAATTCATCACGCCTGCAACTCGCTCATCGAAGAGCCAGAAGTCGGGTGCATCGGGGAGGGGGTTATTCCTGTCGGTTGTGTCCAGGATGAAGAACTCTTCGCCGACGGTCATGTTCCGGTGGTATCCCCAGGAGAGTTCGAAGCGCAGGTATTTTGTCAACGGCCGGGCGAGCACGTGGACACGGTAGATGCGCTTCCCCGATCGGGTCGCGTCCCCGACAGTCTTCATCCAGGCAGCTGTTTTGTACGACTCCGGCTGCGGTTCGCCGGCGAGAAACGCCAGATAGGCTTCGGTTCCGCCAGATTTTCCGTAGTCGTCCAGCGTCTCCAGTCGGAAGGCTTCTTGATCGAATTCGTGAAGCCAATCTCCGAGTGTTTTAGATGAGCTTGTCATGAATGGCCTTTCGGACGAGGTCGACGGGGATTTCTGCCAGGGTTTCGTGGGCGGGAATGTCTATCCCGTGGTCAGTCACCTTGTTGCCCTGGATGGCCAGGGTGCCCCGGTCCGTGGCGTAGATCGTCGGACATTCACCGTCTTCGCACTCGCCCACCAGCCGCGTCAGCTTCATGTCCCTGCCCCTTTGTGATTGGTTGCCGTACACGATGCTCCCGGCCCGCACTGTGAAGAACAAGGGATTCGAGTTTCCGTTACGGGAAACCGGACCGGAAGTCGCCTGTGGGCAGGGCAGGGCAGGGCAGGGCAGGGCAGGTTGCGTGGACTGCGGGTGGGGCCGACAGGTCCGTCCGGCAGCCCACACGTGTCGGCGTTGGTGCTACAGCCTGTCCAGGTGCCGATCGATGGCGGTGAGTACGTCCCCGGGCGCGATCACGTCCAGTTGCCACAGCCTCGACGTACCCCTGGCGTTCGGTACGTCCAGCCGGCCCCACCGGCCGAACAGGTCTCCCGCCGGATTTGGAAGGGACGAGCCCCCACCCTCTTCGATCTCGTGCAGGGCGGGCCTCGGACGGCCTCGGCCCGCTGATCCCCGCTGCGTCCGCTCGCCGTCGCCGCGGCGCGCCCCGGTGGGCGGCCAGGACCGGACCTCACGTGGTCACGGTGTCGACTCCCGCCCGCCGAGGACGAACCAGACGGTCTTGCGGCCGGGAGCGTGACCGCCGAGGACGTTGGCGCCCCAGGTGAGAGCGAGCCTGTTCACCAGGAAGAGTCCCCACCCGTGCTCTCCGTCGGTCCTCGCGTACGGCACGCCGAGCGTGGTCGGTGCGGCTGGGGCGTTGTCCGCGACCTGGATGGTGACACGGTCCGGGCCGACCGTCACCTGCACGCGGATCAGTGGGGAGCAGGTGTGCTGGTGTGCGTTGGTGACCACCTCGGAGACACAGAGGCGGGCGTCGTCGACGAGGCCCGGGTGCCTGTTCACGTTCAGCAGTGAGGTGACGAAGTCACGCGCGATCCTGGGCGCGGCTGCGGTGTTGGGCAGCGTCAGCCGGTAGGTCTCGCCGTCGAGTGGTCCCGGCGGCAGGGGAGTTGCGGTGGCGGTGGTCATGTCGTTCTCCCAACGCGGTGTGGTCTGAGCGGGACATGCGCTGCTCGTTGTCCGTGGCGATGGCCGAATGCGGGGCGCGTACCGAAGCGCCTGCGCTCGGCTGCACTTCGAACGTGACGATGCGCGGCGTGGTGCTGCGGTCACGCTAGCGTGGATGTATCAAGTGTTGTGAAGGATCCAATAAATCGTGCTGTAAGTGGACCCCTTCAGGGGATGTGGCCACACTGGGATTCGACAAGAGGAGAGGTTGATGCCACCGAGGAAGCCCCCTACTGCGAGGCAGCGACGGCTGGGTGCGGAGCTGCGCAAGATGCGCGAGCACGCCGGCCTGACGCCGACCGAGGCGGCGGCGCTGCTGGGCACTGACCGCACCACCATCAGCAACACGGAATCGGGCCGGTTCGGTGTGAGTGGGGCGCGGGTGCGTACATGGGCCGATCATTACGCGTGCCATGACACGGCATACGTCGATGCGCTCGCCGACATGGCCGAGGAGCGGATAAAGGGGTGGTGGGAGGACTACCGGGGCGAGCTGTCCGGAAGTGCGCTCGACCTGGCCGAACTGGAGCATCACGCGGCGGGTTTCCGTTCGGTTCAGATCATGCATATGCCCGGCTTGCTCCAGACCGAGGACTACGTGCGTGCGGTCTATGCCGAAGCCCTGCCCGCGCCGACTCCGGCGGGTCTCCGGCGCAGGATCTCGCACCGATTGAGGCGCAGGGATGTTCTTGACCGGATGAACCCGCCCATCTGCACGTTCCTGATTCATGAGGCAGCTCTGCGGATGCAGTTCGGTGGCCGCAAGGTGGCGCTCGGGCAGCTTGAGCACCTTCTGAAGGAGTCCGAGCGCGACAATGTCACCGTGCGAGTGATCCCGTTCGCGGTGGGTGGCTTTCCGAACGCCGGCAGTTCGACCCACTATGTCTACGGTCCGGTTCCGCAGCTCGACACCGTGCAGACGGATGCCCTGTTGGGCGCCGGGTTCGTCGATGCCGAGGCGCGGCTCCGGGTCTTTCGGGCGGTGCTCGACCGAACGGAAGGGCGATCGCTCGATCCGCAGAGTTCGAGAGACTTCATCAAGGAAGTCGCAGAGCAAGTGTGAAGGCGTGAGAACCATGGAAATTCAGTGGCGAAAGTCGTCCAAGTCGGCTGATGCCGACGGCGACAACTGCCTGGAACTCGCCGAGTACGGCGGCGAGATCCTTGTGCGCGAGAGCGACAACCCGGACGTGATCATCCGCACGAGCCGTGCCAAGCTCCGCGCATTTCTCGGTGGCGCCAAGGAGGGTGAGTTCGACGATCTGGCTTGATTTGTAGCCTTCTCGGTGCGGGCGGCCCTCATTGGTGCAGGTGGGGGTCGCCCGTTCTGTTGTGTGATGGCTTTGATTCGGCCAATGAGTACCAAGTACTAGGAGTTAACTCATCACTCGTTAGATGTACAACGCTTGATACGGGCTCATTCGACGCGCTAGCTTGCCGTGTGCCGACCACGGGAAGGCCCGCCGTCGGTCAAACAACTCCCTGACGTACTGCGCCAGTTGGGGAGTATGAAGGTCGCTCCTTGCTCGACGCTCGTCACGCCGGTGTCGGGCAAGGGGCGGCGAGCCGCGCCGGGAGGCCGTCATGTACGACTCGGGGCACACTGCCGTTCCCCTGACACGCTTGTTCCGGTGCGAGCGTGTCGTCCACTGGGACCTGGCTGCCGATGAGGCGACGGACGTGTCGCAGCACACGGTCACCGATGCCGCGGAGGCGATCCGGGGCATTCGCCGGGCCGTCCGCGACCTCGCCTGCGTACTGCCGCGCGCCGAGCGCGATCACGCGTTGAGCTGGGTGGACGGGGACGGGGGGATCGGCGCGCTCGGCGCGCTCCACCGGGACGAACCCTGCGGTTTCTCGCTGAACCATCGGGGGCGCCGGATCGAGTGGACCGTGCACCCGTACTTCGGGTTCCCGGTGGACGCCGAGGCTCTGCTGCCCCTCGTCCCGCCGCACGGATGAACCGCGGGGGGCGGGTGCGCACGCCGGGCCGTCGTCGCTGCCGGAGGTGAGGAGGGGGACGGCAAGCGCGGCGGCCGACAGTGCGGCAAGCCAGACCACTCGCCTCCGGAACGCATCGCGTTCCGCGTCCGGGCCGGATGGTGCCACGGTCGTCTCAACTCCTCGGTGGATGTGCTGCTTCTCCGGCTCGGACCGGAGCCCCCGTGCTGTCTGCCGCCGCGACCGGTGTGCGGGACGCGGTGCCGGACGGTGCGGTGCGCGCGGGGTGTTCGTGCGGACGCGACGGCCCGGCGCGATCGGTGTGCACAGGGCCGATTAGGTGCTTCCGCCCCGGGGCGACCGGGGTCACTCTCGAAGGCGTTGCGTGTCCCATGGTCCGGATCGATCCGGAGGACGGCCATATGTTCGGCCGTGGCCGAACGGTGGCGGTCTTGTCGGGGCGAGCCGCGAGGCCCCGGAAGGGTCCGGGGCCCGGGGGCGGGAGACCTGTCGGCCTGAGACGATCAGCGGGATCGAACGGATGAACGTAGAGGGGGAACGTGATCGTGCTGGTGCTACTCGTCGTCCTGGCGCTCGTCGTCGGTGGGTGCGCGTGTGTGGTGTGGGCGGAGCGGGGCGGACCCCGCTGGGCCCGCGCCGTGGCCACCGTGACCCTCGCTGCGGGCCAGGTGGTGCGCCGCTCCGGGAAGAGCGGCCACCGGGGCCAGGGAGGGGACGACGGCGGCGACTAAGCGGTGTCCCGTAATCCCTGGCGGGCGCGCGGCGTCAGCTACGGCACCTCGCCGCGGGAAGCGCTCAGTCACACGAGGGGGACGAATGTTCAGGGTGCGATTCACGTCCGAGGACTTACTGGGGGTCACCTTCGCCGCCGGACCGGCCCCGTTGATGGAGCTGGTCCTGGTGGCGGCGATGGCCCAACGGGAGGTCTCGCCGGTGTTCGGGCGGTGGCGGGACGTGATCCGGGCGGGCTTCCCGCGCGAGGCGCGCAGGCTCCTGGAGCTCGTCCCGCCGACGGCGACGGGCCCGATGTTCCTCGACCCGCTGAGCCGAGGACTGGAGGACGGCCTCGACGCCGTGCTGTCGGCACGCACGGACACCGTCCGCACGGAGCTGGCACGCGTGTGCCGGACGAGCCGTCCCGTCACGCCGTGGCTGCGGGGGCTGGCGGACCGGGACGGGGACGCCTGGCAGGAACTGGAACAGGTGCTCCGGTCCGCGTACGCGAGTTTCGTGGAGCCGTCCTGGAGCCGCATCCGGTCGGGCTTCGATGCCGAACGGGCCTGGCGCACCCGGCAATTGGCCGGGCAGGGGATACGTGCGACGCTGGCCGGACTCGTTCCCGGCAGCTACTGGGAGGGGACGACCCTGGTCCTCGCCTGCGACAAGGAGGCCGACGCCCACCTGAGCGGGCACGGTCTGGTGCTGCTGCCGTCCGCCGTGTGGGACGGGCCGCCCGTGATGGCCGTGCACGACGACTCCCCGAGCATCCTCATCTACCCGGCGCTGACCCCGCTGCCGCTGCTCCAGGCGCACGACGAGGACCATCCGCTGACCGCGCTGCTGGGGCGGACCAGGGCCGCGGCCCTCGGCCTGCTCACCCGGCAGCTCACCACCACGGACATCGCGCGGGAACTGGACATCAGCAAGTCGTCGGCGTCCGAGCACGCGAAGGCGCTCCGGGACGCACGTCTCATCGTCACCCGGCGCGAGGGCAAGGCGGTCTGGCACTCCTGCACGCCGCTGGGGCTCGACCTGCTCGGCGGCTCGGTCCTGAGTCCGTGACACGCATCCGCCGTGACACGGACTCGCTCCGGGACCGGTCGGTCCACTTGGGATCGGTCGCCCCACCGGGACTTGTCGGTTCCTCCCGCACCTGCGGCCGCTCGCGCACTCGCCGATTCCGGGAGCGGCTCTGTTCCGCCTATGACGTGGACCCGACATAATCCCAGGGCCCGCCCCCCACGGCAGATGGAGGCATTCCCGTATGAGCACGCACACCGGTTCCCGTCGCACCTTTCTGACCGGCGCGCTCGCCGCCACCGCCACCGTCCTCATGGGGGCCGGACACGCCTCGGCCGGGACGAAGCAGGCCCTCACCACCCAGGAATGGATGGGTGACCTTGCCGACGCCACCGCCCTGCAACGTCTCACGATCCCCGGTTCGCACGACTCCGGTGCCCGGTACGGCGGGCCGTGGACCGAGTGCCAGAACACCACGATCGCCGAGCAGTTGGACAGCGGTCTGCGCTTTCTCGACGTGCGGTGCCGGGTCACCGACGGCTCCTTCGCCATCCACCACGGCGCCGCGTACCAGAATCTGATGTTCGGCGACGTGCTCGGCGCCTGCTGGGACTTCCTGGCCGCCCACCCCACCGAGACGGTGCTCATGCGGGTCAAGCAGGAGTACTCCGAGGACGGCGACGACACGTTCCGGCGCATCTTCGACGACTACCTCGACGTCCGGGGCTGGCGTCCCCTCTTCCGCATCGACCCGGCGCTCCCCTCGCTCGGGCAGGCGCGCGGCAAGGTGGTGCTGCTCGCCGACAACGGCGGGCTGCCGGGCGTCCGTTACGCGGACTCCGCGCTGTTCGACATCCAGGACGACTACATGGCGGAGCCGTTCGCCAAGTACCCGAAGATCGAGGCCCAGTTCCGCAAGGCCGCCCAGCAGCCGGGAAAGCTGTACATGAACTACGTCAGCACGGCCGCCCTGATGCCACCGCGCTGGAACGCCGACCGCCTCAACCCGCAGGTGCAGTCCATCCTCGATGGCTCCGAGGCGTCCGGCTGGACCGGGCTCGGGATCGTCCCGCTGGACTTCCCCGCCACCCGGCCGGGGCTGGTGGAGTCGCTGATCCGGCACAACCCGCGGTGACGTCGCCGGTGGGCCGGCCGCCGTCGGAGAGTTCGGCGACGACGGCTGGCCCGGGTGGGGGCGGTCGGGCGGGTCAGGACTGGTGGGCACCGGCGGCCCTGGGCAGGGCGAGCATCAGCAGGGCCGCGGCCAGGTAGGCGACGACCTGCCAGGGCATGACGGCGGCGAGGGCGCTCCCGAACGCGACGGCCGGGGAAGGGGCGGGGGCGAGCGCGGTGAAGAAAACGGTGCCGAGGACGGCGACCCCGACGGCGCCGCCGATCTGATTGACCGTGGCCAGGGCCCCGCCGGCGGCACCGGCGTGCCGCCCGGGGACGCCGGCGAGGACGACGTTCACCAGGATCGGCGCGGCCAGCCCGAGGCCGAGCCCACCGACGAACAACGAGGCCGCCAGTGGCCAGTAGCCCGGCTGCCCCCCGTCGCGGACCAGACCCCAGATCGCGGCTTGGGAGACGGCGAGAACCAGCGAGCCGGTCATGAGCAGCACGCGTCCGGCCCTGGCCGCCAGCTGGATGCCGAGCCCGGAGGTGACCACCGACGCGATCGCGTAGGGCAGGAGCACAAGGCCGGTGTCCCACGCGGACCGCCCGGTGCCCGACTGCAGGTACAGCGACAGCACGAGGAAGAACGATCCGAGAGCGCCGAAGAAGAGCACCGACGCGGCCAGGCCCGCGGTGAAGGTCTTGATGCGCAGCAGCCCGGGGTCCAGCACCGGCCGACCGCCGCGGGACGCGAGCCCGTGCTCATGAGCGAGGAACACGCCCAACAGGCCCACGCCCGCGGCGAGCAGGGCCCAGCCCCACCGGGGCCAACCCCAGTCCCGGCCCTGCACCAGCGGCAGGAGGATCAGCGCGATCGCGAGGGCGGACAGCACGGCCCCGGGCACGTCGAGGCGGGCACGCCGCTCGGCCGTTGACTCCGGCAGCACCCGCATCCCGAGAAGCAGCGCGACGACGGCGACGGGCACGTTGACCCAGAAGATCGTGCGCCAGGCCAGGCCCCACAGATTCGCGTCCACCAACGCCCCGCCCAGCAGCGGTCCCGCGACGGACGCAAGGCCCTGGACGGCGCCGTACGCACCGAATGCCTTCGCCATCGAGGCCGGGTCGAACGAGGAACGGATCATCCCGAACACCTGCGGGACCATGAACCCGCCCGCGAGGCCCTGCAGGACCCGCATCGCGATCAACACACCCGCGGACGGTGCGAGCGCGCACGCCGTGGACGTGATCGCGAACCCGGCAAGGCCGGCGAGGAAGACCTTGCGACGGCCGTACGCGTCGCCGACCCGGCCGCCCGTGATCAGCCCCGACCCCAGGGCCAGGGTGTACGCGGCGAGCATCCACTGCAACTGCGCCGGGGAGGCGTGCAGATCCTCGGCGATCGACGGCGCCGCGACGGTGACGATCGTGACGTCCAGCAGATCCATGAACGACGCGAACAGGACCACGAGCAACGGCAGGACGGCACGCCCGCCGGTCACGGTCGTCGCCGGTGCGTGGGGTGGTGCCATGGAGGAGTTCTCAGTGCTCATGACCGCACCGTGGCAGCAGTGGCGGTCACCGAATGACCGCTACTGCTGCCAGTCTGCCGGTATGGCCGACACCTCCGCACGGATCCTGCGACTGCTGTCCTTGCTCCGGGCACGAGCCGAGTGGCTCGGCGCCGAGCTCGCCACACGACTGGGCGTGAGCGCCCGAACCCTGCGGCGGGATGTCCACACGCTGCGCGAGCTCGGCTATCCCGTCGAGGCGGTCAAGGGTCCCGGCGGTGGTTACCGGCTCGGGAGCGGCGGGAAGCTGCCGCCCCTGGTCCTCGACGACGACCAGGCGATAGCCATCGCGATCGCCCTGCAGACCGCACCCGCGACCGTCGCGGGCATCGACGACGCCGTCACCCGGGCATTGACAACGCTGCGGCAGGTGATGCCTGCCCGGCTGCGGGCCGCGTCCGAGGCGTTCGAGCTCACGACCCTGCCCAACTACTGGGAGTTCGCCGCCCCACCCGTCGGCGTCGCGACGCTGCAGGCCGTGGGGGCGGCGATCCGTACCCACCGCACGCTGCGCTTCGACTACCGCTCGCCCGACGGACCGCTCCCGGACCCCGGTGCACCGGACTTCACGCCGCCACGGGAGGTCGAGCCCCACCATCTCGTCGTGTGGGCCGGTCGGTGGTACCTCATCGCCCGCGACCGACGGACTCGCGCATGGGGCATCTACCGCGTCGACAGGATCGCCCCGCGCAACCCTGTCGGCGCGCTGTTCACGCCCGTGCCCCTGACCGACGAGGACCTCACCCGACTCGTGATCCAGAACCCCGACCGCGGCGACACCGCCGCGCAGTGGCCATGCCGTGGCAGCGCGACCATCGATCTCCCGGCCGGTCTCGTCGCCCGCTGGGCACCCGGCGGCTCCGTTGTCGAACACATCGACGAGCGACGTTGCACACTCACCCTCGGCGGCTGGTCCTGGATGGGAGTGGCCGGCCTGTTCGCCACCTTCGACGCCGACCTGCACGACATCGAGCCCGACGAGCTCGGCGACGCACTCCGCCAGTTGGCCACCAGGCTCCATCGGGCCCAACCCGCCGCGGAGCGAGAGGCCCCGGGCGGCACCCGACGGATGTCCCCGGGCGGTACGGCCGAGTACTCCGAGGGGCCGACCTCGCCCCTGTCGAGGTGACGGGTGTCCGTCTCGCGGGGGGCGGGGGGTGGGGGGTGGGGAGCGGGGCTGAGGGGGCTGGGGGACGCGGCCGGGGCGGCCGGGCGCTTCGAGTACGACATCGGCCTGGGCATGGTTCATCCCGGCAGCCCGGGGCAGGCGGCCGGGCCGTCGTGCCGGTCGGTGAGGCCGCCAGGACGTAGACGCACTGCCGGACGGAACACCGCTTGCGATTCTTTCGAATTCTGCGATGCTGGGGTCATTCAAGAAGGAGACAGAGCTATGCACAGCACCGTCGAAGACCGAACCCTCCTGCCAGAACACCGTGCGGAGATCGCTGAGCTCTGCGCATTCCTCGACCGGGCCCCGCAGGCCGCCGAACCGGCGCTGCTGCGCGGCCCCGACGGTACGTTCCGCTCGCTGCCGCCGGAGGTCTACGAAGCCCTCATGATGGTCGTCCGCGCCCTGTCGGAAGGCAAAGCGGTGACCGTCGCCCCGGTGAACACCACTCTGACGACGCAGGAGGCGGCGGATCTGCTGGGAATCAGCAGACCGACCTTCGTGAAGATCCTGGACGAGGGGGGACTGCCCTTCTCCCGCCCGGGACGGCACCGCAGGGTGCTGCTGGCGGACGTTCTCGCCTACAAGGAAGAGCGGCGTACGCAGCGTCGCAGAGGGCTGGACGAACTTGTCGAGCTGACCGAGGAAGCCGGTCTCTACGACGCCTGAGGTCTCATGGCACCGAGCGAACGGGAGTGATGTGCAGCGCGTGGTTCTGGACACGTGTGTCCTTTTCCCGAACTACTTGAGGGACACCCTGCTCCGGCTGGCCGAGGCGGAGCTGTACGAGCCGCTGTGGTCGGCCGACATTCTGGAGGAGTTACGGCGCAACCTCGCCGACAAGGTGGCTCCGGAGACTGCCAAGAAGGTCGTCGGGGCCATGGCGGACGCCTTCCCGTACAGCGCGGTGACGGGGTACACGGGACTTGTGCCCGTGATGACGAATGACACGGAGGACCGCCATGTGCTGGCGGCGGCGGTCTGCGGGCAGGCTCACGCCGTGGTCACGCTCAACCTGAAGGACTTCCCGCCAGCTGCGGCGGACCCGTACGAGGTCGAGGTTCTCCATCCGGACGATGTCCTGCTGGACATGCTCGACCTCGCCCCTGTCGAGGTGACGGGTGTCCTGCGCAACCAGGCAGTCCGCTACCGCCGGGAGCCACGCGATGTGCATGGGCTGCTGGACCGTCTCGCGGTCTGCGGGGCACAGCAGTTCGCCGCCGAGTTCCGGCGTCGACTCTGAGCGGTGGGGCGTTCCGGCCCGCGCCGAAGACCCGGCGCAGATGGTCCGGCCTCCGCAGAAGGTCCGGGCCCGGTTGGCCCGGGGGCAGTTCGGCCGGTGCCGGCGAGGAATCCGTCAGTCGGGACAACCGGTGGTGTCCGCCAGGCAAGCACATACGGCCCCTCGGCCCCTGGCCCCGGCGGGTGCGCACCGTGTACCCAGGAGACGTCGCATTCCTGCGTGGGAAGGGGTCCTGAGCGCGCCCGAGACAACGACACGACGTCCGCGACCGCGAGAGGTCGTACACCGTCGGCCCGCCCACTTTCGACCGAGGAACGGGCACTGCTCCCGGGGCTCTCCGCCCTGCAGGGCAGTGTCGGGAACGCGGTCGTCGTCCAGATGCTCCGCCTGGCAGGCCGCCTCGGGGAAGAGGACCGGCACCGGCACGACGCCGACCGCGAGGTCCCGGACGGGCAACCCCGGTTACAGCGCTCCACCGTCCACGGCGTCCTGCGCGACAGCGGTCGGCCGCTCGACGAGGCCACTCGTACCGAGATGGAGAACCGGCTCGGCGCGGATTTCACCGACGTCCACATCCACGACGACGCCGCCGCGAAGGCGTTTGCCGCCGAGGTCGGGGCCCGTGCCTACACCTCCGGCAGCCATGTGGTCATCGGCCACGGCGGGGGCGACGATCACACCCTCGCCCAGAACTCACCCACGTCATCCAGCAACGCCGGGGCCGGGTGTCCGGCACCGACCACGGCAACGGGCTGAGCGTCAGAGACCCGCACGACCGCTTCGAACCCGAGGCCGAGGCGAACGCGACCCGGGCGATGTCACGGCCCGTCGGGCATTCGCCGGGACGGCGGCGCGGCGGCTCCGTACGTCCGGCGCCGGTCGGGGAGACCGGGGCGACCGGCCCCGCGATCCAGCGGGTACCCGTCCGGGTCGCGGCCGATTCCATCGGCTCCCGGTCGGTCGTCAACCAGGCGACCGGGGAACGCGGAACCTTCCACGACCTGTACCCGGTGAACGATCGCCGACGGGAGTTGCTGATCTACAACGACCTGGGAAATCTCCAGATCGTGCATGCTTCGTGCAACGACATCAAGTCGAACGACATGACCAACACGCAGTTCAAGATGGACGTGAAATTCCTCGTCGGCGCCGGTGCGCACAACCCCGAGCGCTACCTGTCGTGAACCGTCGGCGCGGGCACCGGGGTGCCTGGCCCGTCCCGCCTCATGGGCCCGGCGGCGGGTGCGGGGCTCCCGGCAGCCGGATCGATGCCACCGTGCCGCGCTCGTCGCCCTCGCCGTCCTCGTCCGGTGTCGGGAGGCGCAGGGCGACCGTTCCGCCCGCCGCCTGGACCGTGCGGGCGACGATGGACAGGCCGAGGCCCGAGCCGGGGAGTTGGCGGGCGGACGGGGAGCGCCAGAAGCGTTCGAAGACGTGGGGGAGTTCCTCGGCGGGGATGCCGGGGCCGTGGTCCCGTACCGTCAGTTCGCCGTCCCGCAGGACGACCTCGATCGTGCCGCGCGGCGGGCTGAACTTGACCGCGTTGTCCAGGACGTTGACCACCGCACGCTCCAGCGCGGCCGGTTCGGCCCGTACGTACCACGGGGACAGGTCGGCCCGGATGGCCAGCTCGGGGCCGCGCAGACGGGCGCGCTCCAGGGCGGTGTCCGCGATGTCGTGCAGGGCGACGACCTGGAGCGGGCCGGGTGTCGCCGCGTCGGGGCGGGCCAGCTCCTGGAGGTCGCCGATGAGCGATGCCAGTTCCGTCATCTGGGCCTTCACCGACGTCATCAGGGCCCTGCGGTCGTCCGGCGGGATGGCCCGGCCGGTCTCGTCGCTGCGGGCCAGCAGCTCGATGTTGGTGCGCAGTGAGGTCAGTGGGGTCCGCAGCTCGTGACCGGCGTCCGCGATCAGCTGGGCCTGGCGGTCCCGGGAGCTGGCGAGGGAGGCGGTCATGGAGTTGAACGAACGGGACAGCCGGGCGATCTCGTCCTCGCCCTCGGCCGGGATGCGGACCGTGAGGTCCTCGGTGCGGGCGACGTGTTCGACCGCCTCGGTGAGTTCGTCGACGGGCCGCAGCCCCGTGCGGGCGACCCACAGACCGGCCGCGCCCGCGCCGACGACGCCGATGCCGGAGACGAGCAGCAGCACCCAGGCGAGGGTGGACAACGGGTCGTCGATCTCGCTGAGCGGACGGGCGATGGAGACGGCGATCCGGCCGGTGGCCCCGCCCGGCAACTGGGTGACCTGCACCAGTGGGTAGGTGTAGACGCGCATCTTCGTGCCGTTCTCGGTCCGGGCCGAGTGCAGGGCGTCGGGCGTGTCCTGGTCGACGACCTCCATGTCGGCCGCGCTCACCGGGAGCGGGGACACCCCCGGGGCGATGCAGACCGTTCCCCGGGAGTCGATGAGCTGGACGGTGTACTTCCCGGTGAACGGCCGGGGCGGCAGCGGGGTGGTGCCCCGGCAGTAGGCGTACAGACTCGACAGATAGCTTGCGTCGACCTGGGAGCTGCGCAGCGAGGAGTCCAGCTGGTCCTCCAACTGCACCCGGGTCACGAACCAGCAGGCCGCCGCGACCGCCGCGACCGCCGCCGCGACCGCCGTCGTCACCAGCAGCGCGAGCCGGGTGCGCAGCGGCAGTGCGCGGAACCGGTGGACGAACGCGGTCATCCGTCGCCGCCCGCGCGGAGCGCGTAGCCGACGCCGCGCACCGTGTGCACCAGGCGCGGTTCGCCGCCCGCCTCCGTCTTGCGGCGCAGGTACATCACGTACACGTCCAGGGAGTTGGAGCTCGGTTCGAAGTCGAAGCCCCACACCGCCTTGAGGATCTGTTCGCGGGTGAGGACCTGGCGGGGGTGCGCCAGGAACATCTCCAGCAGGGTGAACTCGGTACGGGTCAGCTCGACCCGGCGACCGCCCCGGTGGACCTCGCGGGTGGCGAGGTCCATCCGCAGGTCGGCGAAGGTCAGCACGTTGTCGTCGGCGGTGTGCGCGTCGGCCGTCGCGGTCGCGTACGAGCTGCGACGCAGCAGGGCCCGGATGCGGGCGAAGAGCTCGTCCAGTTCGAACGGCTTGACCAGGTAGTCGTCGGCACCCGCGTCGAGACCGGTGACCCGGTCGCCGACGGTGTCGCGGGCGGTGAGCATCAGGATGGGGGTGGTGGTCCCGGCGGAACGGAGCCGACGCGCCGCCGTCAGGCCGTCCATCCGGGGCATCTGGATGTCGAGGACGATGAGGTCGGGCGTGTACGACTCGGTCCGGGCGAGGGCGTCGAGGCCGTCGACGGCGACCTCGGTGCCGTACCCCTCGAACGCGAGGCTGCGTTGCAGTGCCTCGCGCACGGCGGGTTCGTCGTCGACGATCAGGATGCGTTGCGGATCGTCTTCGGCGGGGCTCATCGCTCTTCTTCCTCTTCTCGTCTTCTCGTTCCGTGCGGGTGTCCGGCCGCGGGGCGGGGTCCGACGGGTTCGTCGGGCGTGCGGTCGGTACGGCCGGAGCCCGCCCGCCGGGCCGGAGTGTTTCCCGATGTTCCCAGCCTCGCACGCCGGCCCTGTTCTCCCGAAGGTACGGCGAAGTGAGAAGTAGCTCTCTGTAGTGGATCTGGGGTGTGCTTGTCAGTGCTTTCGATCTTCTGGGTTCATCGGGGGCCGTGCTCGGCGACGTTGGTCCGGTCATGATGCCCGGAGGGAACTCGGGGTGCGGCAGGAGTGGGGGCCGGGGTCGGCTCGGTGAGCCGACCGGTACGGCGGGCCCAGATTTCGAATGCCACGGTCATGAAGGGCGGTATGGCGGCGAGCAGGGCGAAGAGTGTCGTCCGGCCCAGCCGCCACTTCAGCCGGATCGCCACCAGGACGGTCAGGAGTACGTAGGCGATGAAGGCGGCTCCGTGGAGTGCTCCGAAGATCCGTACGCCGAGTTCGGTGGTCTTCGGGATGTACTTGAAGTACATCCCGATCAGCAGGCCGGCCCAGGTGCATGCCTCGATGACCGCGATCCGGGTGAAGGCGCGCAGCAGGCGTCCTGCCGGGATGACGGTTTCGTCGGCGGGCGTGGGGGGTGTCTTGCGGCGGGGGCGTGCGGGCCACAGGGCGTGGTCGCCGAGAAGGCGGACGATGGCGGGGACCAGGAGCGGTCGGATGAGGAAGGTGTCGAGGAGGATGCCGAAGGCCATGGCGAAGCCGAACTGGAACAGTTCGCGGATCGGTTGGGTCATCAGGACGGCGAAGGTCGCCGCGAGGATGAGGCCCGCGGAGGAGACGACGCCGCCGGTGCGCGTGAGGGCGGCGCTGATGGCCTTGGCCGGGGGCAGCGTGCGCAGCTCCTGCTTGAACCGGCTCATGATGAAGATGTTGTAGTCGACGCCGAGTGCGACGAGGAAGACGAAGATGTAGGCGGTGACGCGGTTGCCGATGCCTTCGTCGCCGAGGACGGTGACGGTGAAGAAGGTGGTGGCGCCCAAGGTGGCCAGGAAGGACAGGAGGAGGGTTGCCACCAGGTAGAGCGGTGCGAGGAGCGAGCGCAGCAGGAGGATCAGGACCGCTGTGACGATGGCCAGGACCAGGAGCATGACGAAGGTCGTGTCGCGGTCGAGCGCGGAGCGGATGTCGGCGTTCTGCGCCGTCTCTCCCGCGATGAGTACCGTGGCGTCCTTCAGGCCGGCGGTGTCGGCCGCGGCCTGCGCGGTGTCCTTGAGCGGGCCGATGGTGTCGAGCGCCTTGGAGCTGTACGGGTCGAGGTCGAGGACGACGTCGTAGAAGACCGTCCTGCCGTCGTCTCCGAAGCGGGGGTGCTGTCCGACCCGGCTGACGTCGTCGGCGCGGGCGAGCGCGGCGGCGATGCCGGCGGGCGCGGTGCTGGAGCGCAGGTCGTCCCGGGACTGGACGACGACGGTGCTGGGCGCGATCTCGCCCGGGCCGAACTGCTCCTGGATGAGGTGCTGCCCGCGCTCCGACTCGGTGGCGGCACGGAAGCCGCTGAGCGTGTTGAAGCTCTCGTGGTAGCCGAGCAACCCGGCGCTCATCACCGTGAGCAGCGCGACCACGGCTGTGACCACCCGGACCGGGGCCCGGGCGACGAGAGCGGCGATGCGGTGCCAGATGCCCGTCCCACGGCTTCGTTCGGCGGCTTTGGCCACGCCCCCCGGCCAGAAGACGCCCCCGCCCAGCAGCAGGACCAGGGCGGGGATGAAGGTGAACGCCACCAGCGCCATGACGGCCACGCCGAGAGCGAGGTAGGGCCCGAAGCCGTGCAGCGCCGGAGAGACGGCCACCAGCAGGGCGAACATGGCGAGCACGATGGTGGAGGCACTGGCCAGGACGGATTCGGCTGTCCGGCTCACCGCGGTCTGCATCGCGCGCGGACGGTCGGGCTCGTCGAGAAGGGCCTCGCGGTAGCGGGCGGTGATGATCAGCGCGTAGTCCGTGCCCACTCCGAACAGCAGCACGGTCATGATCGAGGCGGTCTGGGAGCTGACCGTGATGATTCCGGCGTCCGCGAGGAGCGCGCCGGTCGTCTCCGCCACGCGCATGGCCACGCCGACGGCGAGGAGGGGCACGAGGGCCATCAGGGGTGCGCGGTAGATGGCCAGGAGGATGACGAGGACGAGCAGGATGGTGGCCAGGAGCATGACCTTGTCGCCGCCGCTGAAGACCTTCACGGTGTCGGTGGCGATCCCGGCGGGGCCGGTCACGGCGACTTCGGTGGAGCCCGCACGGTCGGCCGCGAGGGCACGGACCTTGTCGACAGCGTTCTGGAAGGACTTGTCCGAGGGGCTTCCGGTCATGGGCACGATGACCAGCTGGGCGCCGCGGTCCTGCGAGACCAGCTCGGCCGCGGCGGTGGGAGCGGTCACCGTGGAGATCACGCTCGCGACATGGTCGGGCCGGGCGGTTCCCGAGAGGGCCGAGGTGATGCGGGTCACGGCCTCTCCGGCGCTTGCCGCGGCATCGGCACCCTCACCGCGCACCACGATGATCGCCGGCGTCGCGTCCTGGCCCGGAAGCTGCGCGCGGACGAGGTCGCGGGCCTTCATGGAATCCGAGGCGGCGGGTGGAAGGTTGGCGGAGGCGTTGTCCTCGACGGATTCCAGAGCGGGGGCGGCCCCGGCGAGGAGGCCCGCGATCAGTACCCAGAACGCCACCACCATGGCGGCACGTTTTCTTGATCCCAGGAGGCATCGGAGCATGCGGGAGTACATCGGTTGCATCGGAAAGCCTTCGGCCGGAAGCACGGACAGAACTTAGCGACAGGGGTGTCTCTAAGTTGGCGTCAAGCTAACACGGGCCCTCTCGGCACCCCGGATACGGGGGTAGATTGGCGCGAGATGGCGCAGTGCCCGAGGCGGAGCGGAGAGAATGCCCAAGATCGAAGCCGGTAGTGTCCGTGAGCACCGGGCCCAGCGGCTCGCTCAGCTGATCGACGCGGCCGAGGCGATCCTGAACGAGGACGGCGTGGAGAGCCTCACCGCCGGCGCGGTCGCCGCGCGGGCCGGTATCGCCCGCAACAGCATCTACCGTTACTTCGACTCCATCGAAGACCTGCTCGAACTCGTCGTGACCCGCGAGTTTCCCGTCTGGGTCACCGCCGTCGAGGACGCCATCGCCGCCGAGGCCACACCCCAGGCACGGGCCGCCGCGTATGTGCGGGCGAATATCGAGCAGGCAGCCCGCGGCACCCATGGCTGGCGCGCGTCGCTGTCCCGCGGCTTCCTGTCCGATCGCGTCCGGCAGCGGGTCAGGGATCTGCACGGGTCGCTGCACAGCGCGCTGGAGGGCGTGGTCGCCGAACTCGATCCGGTGCAGCCCGAACTCACCACAGCGGTGATCCAAGCGGTCGTCGACGCGTGCATCCGCAGGATCGACCAGGGCGGCGATCCCGAGGAGACCGCCTCGTTCGCCATGCGCGCCGTGCACCGGTTGCTCGCCCCGGACGCCGACTGACAGGGCGGGTCGGCCTGGCCCCGGCCCGACGGCTTGCCCGGAAAAGGGGCTCGAACCGGGCCGGGTCTGCGGCCAGAAGAGGCCGTGCGGCCCGTCCTTGCGGTTGCGCGAGGACGATGCGCGGGTGGCGGTGCGGTACGCGGACCGCCTCACCCGGTGGTCTTGCTGCCCCGCACGTCGCGGCGGCCTCCATGCCCCGCCGCACCCGGGTGAGTCTTCCGTCGTGGCCTCGGCGATCCGGTCGGGTGTCTGCCACGCGATGCGCGACATGCCTGCGGGGCCGCACCCTGTGTCAGATGACGCGTCGTGGTGCGTCCTCGGCTCGGGGTGCGGCCTCAGCGGTGCCGGGGGTGTTCAGGAGAGACGTCGTTCGGCGTCGTCGGGACGGGCGAAGTCAGGACGCACCCGGTTGTGCAGGCAGAGGAAGAAGAAGACCAGGGCGAGGGTGAGAAGTATGTGGCCCAGTCCTGCCGGTCCTGAGATCGCGGGTCCGACGGTCTTGCCCAGGACGGTCATGGTGCCGTGGACGGTCATGATGCCGGCCGTGAGGACGAGGCCGGCATGGTAGGTCCAGAAGAACGCGTTGAAGAACCGGCCGCTGCTCAGGTGCAGGACCTTCTCCAGAGCGAGGACGATCAGGAAGAACAGCGTGCCCAGGGTGAGCAGGTGTGTATGGACCACGGAGAGCTGGGTGCCTGCGGTGAAGTCCTGCGCCTTGGTCAGTTCCCGGTAGAAGAGTCCGGCCAGGAGGCCGAGGACGGTGTAGACGACTGCTGAGTAGTAGAGCTTCTTCACGGGTGGCGGTCTCTTTCGGCGATGCGGCGATCGTTGCCGCGGCGGACGGGCACGGTGGGTGGGACGGACGGCCGCCGTCGTCGTCGTCGAGGACCACCGGGCGCCGCGTGTGCCCGGTGGTCCTGGAGGCGGATTTCCAGGCGGGTCAGGTGTGCTCGGGCAGCCGCAGACGCCCGTCGTGGACCTCGGCGATCTGGTCGACGGCGGTCAGGTGGGTGCGGTCGTGGGTGACCAGCACGGTCGCGGTGGCCTGCTGGTGGGTGAGGCGGGTGATCAGGTCGAGGACGGCGGCGCCGCGTTCGTGGTCGAGGGCGCTGGTGGGTTCGTCGACCAGGAGGACGGTGGGGTCGTTCATCAGGGCGCGGGCGATGTTGACACGCTGGCGCTGGCCGCCGGAGAGCTGGTGGGGGCGGCGGCCGGCCTGGTCGACGAGGCCCACGGCGTCGAGGAGTTCCATGGCCCGCGCGTGGGCGGTGCGCGGCTTGCGGCCGTCGAGCTGTGCCATGACCTGGAGCTGCTCGGCGGCGGTCAGGGAAGGCAGCAGGTTGGGCTGCTGGAAGACGATGCCGATCTTGTGGCGTCTCAGGTCGGTGAGTTCGGCGCGGGTCATGCCCGTGGTGGTGACGCCGTCGATGGTGACGGTGCCGGAGTCGGGGGTGATGAGGGTGGCGGCGACGGCGAGGAGGCTGGACTTGCCCGAGCCGGAGGGGCCGACGACAGCGGTCAGAGTGCCCTTGGGCACGTCAAGGGTGACCTGGTCGAGGGCAGTGAGGCGGGTGTCGCCATCGGGGTAGGTGAGGGTGATGTCGGTCAGGTTCAGGCTCATCGGGCGCTCCCCAGGGCGGTCAGCGGGTCGACGGAGGTGATGCGGCGGATGGACAGGGCCGCTCCCAGCGCACCGAGCGCGATCATGACGGCGGCGGGGACGAGGACGGTCGCGGGGGTGAGGAGGAAGGGCACCGCCGAGCCGGCGACGAGTGCGCCCAGGCCGGCGGCGATGCCGGTGCCGATCAGAGTGCCGCCGGCCAGCAGGACGACGGCCTGGCCGAGCGCGTCCTTGAGCAGGCTGGCGGTGGAGGCGCCGAGCGCCTTGAGAACGGCGACATCACCGCTGCGCTGGATGGTCCACACGGTGAAGAAGGCGCCGATGACCAGGGCGGAGATCGCGAACAGGAAGCCGCGCATCAGCTGCAGCGAGCCGTTCTCGGAGGTGTAGGAGCCGATGGCGGACAGCGACTCGTCGGTGGAGACCGTCTTGGTGCCCGCGGCCTGGTCGGCGGCCTTGATATCGGTGCCGGAGGTGGTGTGCAGGGCGATGACGGTCGCGGTCGGCCCGTCGGCCTGGCCGGTGGGGGGTGCGGCCTTCTGCCAGAGTCCGAGGCCGGCCCAGATGACGGGGGTGTGGCTGAAGGAGGCATCCCCGCGTACCGCCGCGACCGTCGCCTTCTGACCGGCCAGGGTGAAGGTGTCGCCCGCCGCCACGCCGAGGTCGTCGGCGGCGGCGGTCGACAGCACCACCGCCTTGCCGTCGATCTTGTCGCTGTCGGGAGCGAGGGAGGACCCGGGCCGGACGCCGAAGACGGAGACGCCGGTGCTCTTGGTCCCGGCTGTCGCCTTGGTCGTGGTGATGCCCAGCGGCTCGGCGGTGCTCACACCCGGCGTCCTGGCCCACTGCCGCCACTGCTTTTCGGTGACGGTGGAGTTGGCATACGACAGCTTCTCGCCCTGGCCCGGCGCACCGAAAGCGATCCTGTCGGCGGGCAGGCCCGTGATCGCGGAGATGTTCTGCTGGCCCAGCCCGGCCGTCAGCCCCGACAACAGTCCGACCAGCAGCGTGATCAGCACGATGACGGTGCCCATCAGGGCGAAGCGCCCCTTGGCGAATCTCAGATCTCTCCAGGCGACGTACACGGCTCTGGCCTGCCCTTTCATAGGGTGGAAGCGGTATGTCCCCACTCTCGCCGCCAGCCCCCGCCCAGGGCATCTGGCCCAGGACCGCACTTGCCGCGCCGAAGGACGGCCCGCCGCCTGTAACTTTCGATGGACGCCGCTCAGGCGAGGGACTGAACACCACCGCTCCCGCCCCGACCCCCACCACCCGGACCCTGGCCTGGTACCTGCACCTGCTGGTCGTCGCCCTGCTCGCCCTGGAGGGCACCACCCTCGCCGCCGCACTGGAACGCCTGTGCGCCACCACCAGCACCCGCCACCGGATCGCCGCGCGCTTTCCAAGCGGCTCGGTCGCGACGCCGCCGAACTCACCGCCCGGGCGGACCACCTCACCCCGCCCACGGCCTGGTCCTGGAGATGCTCGCCGGCCCACTGCCCGGCACCGACGACCCCACCGGGCCGGGCAAGCTGCTGTTCGCGTTCTTCGCGGCGATGGCGGAGACCGAGCGGGAGAACATTCGGGAGTTCACGTCGGAGGGGCTCGACACCGCAGCCCGCAAGGGCAGGCACGGCGGCCGGCCGCCGGTCATCACCGACGACATGCTGCACACTGTGCTGCGGCGCCGGGCGCTCGGCGAGTCCGTTGAGCAGGTCCAGCCCGGCCTGTTCATCCCCACCGGCAAGCGCGGGGGACAGAACCCCTCGGTGGCCGGCATCTACCGGGCGCTCGCCGAACACGCCAAGCGCGAGGCGTACCCCGAAGCCGTCGAGCAGGCCCACGCAGACTTCGCCGCCCTCCAGGCGGGCGAAGTCCCCGGGTCCCGCCTCGCTCTCCCTGACCGAGCGTCACTTGGATTGCAGAGAGCTGCTTTTCACTTCGCCGTAGGTTCGGGAGGACAGGGCCACGCCCGGGGCACGGGGGTGCGAGGGTCCCGGGCGTGCGAGGCGGAGGCCGCACGGAGCGCTGCGGCCGGTGGGGCCATGGCCGGATGGGCCGGGTCGATGGGGCGAGTCGATGGGGCGATTCGATGAGACGGGGGGAATCGTGCCGGGCCGGTGGGCCGGGGACGGTCGTGCCGGGGTGGTGGGCCGGGGCCGCGAGCGTTTGTGCCCGCGCCGCTGCCGGCACAGCCCTCAGGAGCCGTTGCCGGCCCGCAGGGTGTCGAGGTCGGCCTTGAGCGTGTTCACCGGGATGGCGAAGCCCAGGCCCACGCTGCCCGCGTTGCCGCTGCCCGATCCGCTGGACGAACTCGCCGAGTACATGGCGGAGTTGATGCCGATGATCTCGCCGTTCATATTGATCAGCGCGCCGCCGGAGTTGCCGGGGTTGAGCGAGGCGTCGGTCTGGATGGCCTTGTAGGTGGTGGTGGAGTCGCCGGTGTCGCCGTTGAACTGCCGGCCGCCGAACTCGAACGGCCACTGCCCGCCGAACCCGCCCTGACCCTGTCCCTGGCCGTTGTCGCCGTCCTTGGCGACGGTGACATCGCGGTCGAGGGCGGAGACGATGCCGCTGGTGACGGTGCCGGTGAGACCTTCCGGGGAGCCGATCGCCACGACCTGATCGCCGACGGCGATGGCCGAGGAGTCACCCAGCGTGGCCGTCTTCAGTCCGCTCGCGCCCTGGAGCTTGATGAGCGCGAGGTCCTTGTCGGCGTCGGTGCCGACGACCTTCGCGGGGTACGTCCTGCCGGTGCTCAGGGTCACCTGGATCGACGAGGCGCCGGAGATGACGTGGTTGTTGGTGACGACCTCGCCGTCGGAGGTGATGACCACGCCGGAGCCGGTGGACTCGCCCGCGTTCGAGGCCGCCTTGATCTCGACGATCGCCGGTGAGACGGCCTTGGCCACACCGGCGACGGTGCCCTTGCTGCTCTGCGAGACCGTCGTGCCGGAAATGACGCCGCCGCCCACGGCGCCGGTGTCGCCGCGGGTCAGCTCGCCGACGAGAGCGGCGGTGCCGCCGCCGACCAGCGCCGCCGCGATCGCCACGGCCGCCAGCAGGGCCACCGGCCGCCGGGCCCGGCGGCTGCGGGGCGCGGCCGGTTCGATGGGCTCGGGGGCCGGGGGGAGGTAGGACGGCGGTGGCGGGTACGACGCGTCACCGTTGCCGTACGAGGGGTACATCGGGTACTCGCCGCTCGGGCGCTGGCTCTCTGTCATGTCCAAAAGCGTCGCGGCCGAAGATGAGAGAAGCCTGAGCGTGCCCTGAGAAGCCCGGCAGAAGCTCGTATGCCCGATATAAGGGCCCGGGGCATAAGGGCCCGGGGCCGAGGGGGAGGCGCCTGTGCGGGCAGGGGCCTGAGCGGTCAGATGCCCGTGCGGACAGGGACAGGGGACGGGAGACGGCACCGGACGGGAACGGGAGACGGGACGGGACCGGGAGACGGGACGGGCGGGGCACCGGGGCCAGGGTGGCCGCGGAAGCTCCGGCGGCGGCCGGGAGCGGCATCCTGCGGTCCCGCGCCGGCGGGCATCGGGCACCTTCCCGGGCACCGATGCCGCGCACCGTCACGACCCGATGGCGGGCTCCCCGCATCCGCACGAACGCCGGACCACCAGCGCCGAGGGGAACTGTTTCAGCCGCTCCCGCCGTGATCCCGACACCCGCAACGAGTCGTCGAGGACCAGGTCGACGGCGGCCCGTGCCATCGCCGGGCGGTCGGAGGAGACCGTGGTCAGCGGCGGATCGGTGAGACCCGCCTCCTTCACGTCGTCGAAGCCCGCCACCGCGAGCTCCCCGGGCACATCGATCCGCAGCTCGCGGGCGGCCCGCAGCACCCCGATGGCCTGGTCGTCCGTCGAGCAGAAGATCGCCGGCGGCCTGTCCGGGCCCGCGAGGAGCTTCAGCGCCACCTGATAGGCGTCGTAACGGTTGTACGGGGCCTGGAAGAGCCGGCCCTCCGTCGAACGCCCCGACTCGTGCATCGCACGGCGCCAGCCCTCGACGTGGTCGGCGACCGGGTCACCGACCACCGGGGTCGACTCCACACCGCCGAAGCACGCCACGTACGCGTTGCCGTGCTCCAGAAGGTGACGGGTGGCGAGTTGGGCGCCGCCGATGTCATCCGTGACGACCGCGACGTCCTCGATCGCCTCCGGCCGCTCGTGCAGCAGCACCACTCGCGCGTCCCACGCCTCGATCTCGGCCGCCGCCCGCTCGCTGGGTCCCTGGCTGACCAGGATCAGACCGGAGACCCGCATCCCGAGGAATGCCCGCAGATAGTGGACCTCGCGCTCGTCGCGGTAATCGGAGTTGCCGACGAGGACCATTTTCCCGCGTTCGGCGGCGGCCTGTTCGACAGCGTGCGCCATTTCCGCGAAGAACGGCTGCCGGGCGTCCGGGACGATCATTCCTATGAGATCGGTCCGCCGCGAGGCCATCGCCTGGGCAACCCGGTCGGGCCGGTAGCCAAGCTCCTTGATCGCGGCGAGCACTCGCTCGCGCGTGGCCGGGGCGACCGGCCTCGGTCCGTTGTTGATGACATAACTGACCACCGCGGTCGACGTACCCGCCAGTCTCGCCACATCGTCCCGCGTCACCTTGGCCACGCGCGGCAGTCTACGCGGATCGACCCATCGAGAGGCAGGCCGTACCAGGGCTCATTCCGCGGAGCCTGCCGTTGCGGGCTGCTCCGAACGGGTGACGGATCCGGCCGCCGTCCCCGACGAGCTCCGGCTTTCGGCCCGTTCCCCGGCCCGGTCGGCGGCCCGTTCCCCGGCCCGGTCGGCGGTGCGTCGCGCCTTTCCGGCCTTCTCCGCTCCCGCCGTTTTCTCCGTCCTCTCCGTCCTCTCCGTCTTCTCGGGTACGACGAAGCGGTAGCCGACGTTGCGGACCGTGCCGATCAGCGATTCGTGCTCGGGGCCGAGCTTGGCGCGCAGCCGCCGCACATGGACGTCGACCGTCCTGGTGCCGCCGAAATAGTCGTAGCCCCAGACCTCCTGGAGGAGCTGGGCGCGGGTGAACACGCGGCCCGGGTGCTGGGCCAGATATTTGAGCAGCTCGAATTCCTTGAAGGTGAGGTCCAGGACCCGGCCCTTCAGTTTCGCGCTGTACGTCGCCTCGTCGACCGACAGATCGCCGTTGCGGATCTCCATCGGGGAGTCGTCGGAGGTCAGCTGCTGTCTGCCGGTCGCCAGCCGCAGCCGGGCCTCGACCTCGGCCGGTCCGGCCGTCTCCAGCAGCACGTCGTCGATGCCCCAGTCGGCGGTGACGGCCGCGAGTCCGCCCTCGGTCACGACGAGGATCAGCGGACAGCCCGGCCCGGTGGACCGCAGCAGCTGGCACAGCGACCGCACCTGCGGCAGATCACGGCGGCCGTCGACCAGGATGATGTCGGCGCCCGGGGTGTCGACGAGCGCGGGCCCCTCGGCGGGCGCCACCCGGACGCTGTGCAGCAGGAGGCCGAGGGCGGGAAGCACCTCCGTCGATGGTTGAAGTGCATTCGTCAGGAGCAGCAGTGAACTCATCGACGCCCACCTGCCCGGTTCGTCGGTCGATGATCATGCACGGTTCGCTCGCCCATTACGTCGATCCTCCTCGTTCCCTGCGAGAGGGGCACTCCCGGGCCCGGCCCGGGGGAGTATGCGGCACTTCTTTCGATTGTTTGCGCGGGGTCCTGCTTCTGCCTGGTCCGGGTCCTGATCCTGGTGCGGCCTTTACGGGTGGTGGCCCCGTTCCCGGGGCCGCTGAGCTTGTGGAAACGTCGCCGTAACAACGCCGGAAAAGCGCAAAAGGACCCGGGGGCTGCTCTGCCCGGATCCTCTTCCCAGCAGAATAGCCCACATGAGTTCTGTGTCCGAGGGACGATTTCCCGGTTCCGCTGTTCCTTTGCTCACGCCCGGTTCTTCGCCGGTGTCCGGTTCCGCGCCGGATTCCGGCTCCGCACGCGCTTCCCTGCTGACCGACGACGGCGTCCGGATCGAGGCGGCGTACGAACCGTGCGCGGGGGCGGGCGGCACGGCGGACGGCGCGGCGGGCGGCACGGCGATCGTGATCGCGCACGGGTTCACCGGTTCGCTCGGCCGTCCCGCGCTGCTGCGTGCGGCCGGGGCGCTGCGGCGGCACGCAGCCGTGGTCACCTTCTCGTTCCGGGGGCACGGCGGGTCCGGCGGCCGGTCGACGGTGGGCGATCGCGAGGTGCTGGACCTGGCGGCCGCGGTGCAGTGGGCACGGGTGCTGGGGCACCGCCGGGTGGTGACCGTCGGGTTCTCGATGGGCGGCTCCGTGGTGCTGCGGCACGGGGCGCTGTACCGCGCGGGAGCGGACGCCGCGCACGCGGACGCCGTGGTGGCGGTCAGCGCTCCCGCACGCTGGTACTACCGGGGCACGGCCCCGATGCGCCGCCTCCACTGGATGGTGACCCGGCCCGCCGGGCGGCTGGTCGGGCGCTACGGATTCGGCACCCGCATCGCTCGGGACGACTGGGACCCCGTGCCGCTCGCGCCCTTCGCCGCGGCCGGGCTGATCGCCCCGGCGCCGCTGCTGATCGTGCACGGCGACCGCGATCCGTACTTCCCGCTGGACCACCCCCGGATGCTGGCCGAGGCGGCGGGCGAGGGCGCCGAGCTGTGGCTGGAGCACGGCATGGGCCATGCCGAGAACGCCGCCGACGAGGACCTGCTCGGCCGCATCGGGGACTGGGCGGTGGCGCGGTGATTCATCATGGACAGCTGACGCGAGACGAGAGGAGCGCCGCCATGCCCGCGGGAACGATCCGCTACTGGGCCGCCGCCAAGGCAGCCGCCGGGACCGCGGAGGAGCCGTACACGGCCGCGACCCTGGCCGAGGCCCTCGACGCGGTGCGCGAGCGGCACCCCGGCGAGCTCACCCGAGTGCTGCAAAGGTGTTCGTTCCTCGTCGACGGAGATCCCGTGGGGGCTCGCGGGCATGAGACCGTACGCCTTGCCGAGGGCGGCACGGTCGAGGTGCTCCCGCCGTTCGCAGGAGGGTGAACCCCAGAACATGAGCAGCAACGATCAGCAGCACCCGTACGGCAGGCCCCCGGAGGGCGGCCAGAGTTACGGGCAGGGCTACGGGCAGGGATACGGCATCCCGCCGAACGGCCCCGAGCCGCAGTCGGCCCAGCCGTACGGACACCAGCAGCCCCAGCCCCCGTACCCGTACCCCGGGCAGCAGGCCCTCGGCGAGCCGTCCTCCGGCGCGCAGCCGTACGGGAACCAGCAGCAGTACGGGAACCAGCAGCCGTACGGGAACCAGCAGCCGTACGGAAACCAGCAGCAGTACGCGGGCGGGCCGTACACGGACCACGCGCACGGCGGCTCCCACGGCGGCGTCCACGGACAGCAGGCATACGGCGGCGAGCCCCACGACAACCGCTCCCACGACAACGGCTCCCACGGCGGTCAGTCCTTCGGCGCCCCGGCGGCCGGGCCGTACGACCAGGGCCGGACCCACGCGGCGCCCGCCGGGCAGGCGTGGCCGACGGGGCAGGCCGCCCCCGGGGCACAGGGGACGGACGCGTCCGGGGGCCATGACCTCCACGGTTCCGGGGTCGCCCAGACCTGGGAGGGCCAGACCTGGGACACCCAGTACCAGCCGACCCTCCGACGGCCCGCCGGGCAGGGGGACCAGGGCGGGACGGCCGGGTCGGTGCCGGTGCCGGAGGCCGTTCCGGCCGCCGCCGAGACCGCGTACCTGCCGCCGTACACCCCGCCGCGCGCGGCGGGCAGCACCGGCTCCCACCCGCTGCCCCCCGAGGCCCCGGTGGCATCCGCCGAGTCGGCGGCGGCGTCCACCGCGTCCCCGGCCGCCACCGACACCGCCTCCGCCTCCGCGTCCGAGTCCGCGCTGGACGCCGCCGGATACAGCGCTCCCACCACCCTGGGCAACAGCCGCGTCACCGATGCCCAGCGGGCCCGCGCCGAGGGCCGTTCGCCGATCATTCCGCCGGGCATCCAGCCCGCGGGCCTCACCGCCGTGCTCGGGCTGCTCCTCGCCCTCGGCGCCTCGATCGGCTCGTACGCCCTGCTCGTACCGCTGGTGCTGCTCCAGGCCGTGACCGCGGCCGGATGGTTCCGGCTGAACGGCATGTGGCCCGCCCGGCAGGGCATCGCGCTCGCGTTCGCCGGAGGTCTCGTCGCCGATGTCGCGCTGCTCGCCGCAGGCCGGGAGAACGGCCCGGCCGCCCTTCTCGGCGCCCTCGGCGTCTGGGTACTGCTCACCGTGGTCCTCCAGCTGCGCAGCCGTGCGGACGCGGACGAGCGGATGTACGGACTGATGGCCACCGTTGTCTCCGCCGCCCTCTCGGTCCTGGCCGCCGGGCACCTTGCGGCGGTGCCGGACGCGGTGACGGTGGGCGGGGTGGCCGTCGCGGTCGCCGCGGTCGTGCGCGCGCTGCCGCTGCCCGAGCCGGTCTCGGTCGTGGTGGCGCTGCTCGCCGCCGCGGGCGCCGGTGCCGGTGCCGGGATGCTCACCGATCTCGGCGGGCAGGGGGCGCTGCTGGGCCTGGGTGCGGGTGTGTGCGCGCTGATCGGGCTGCGGGCGGCGAGCTACGACTACCCGTCGAGGTTCGTCCACATGACGGCCGGTGTGGCGCTGCCGCTGACCGCCGCGGCCCCTGCCGTCTACCTGATCGGCCGCCTGCTCGCCTGAGGCATGACCCACAGGGCCCGACCCGGCTCACAGGGCTCGATCCGCCGGATGCCACCGGCGCACGGTCATCCGCGCCGACGAGCGGGCACCCCCTTCGGGAACCGAGAGGGGGTGCCCGCTCGTCGATCATCCAGGGGGCCGTGTGCACAGCGGACGCACGGGCTCCGTGTTCCGGCCGGAACACGGTCGGATGGCAGGGGGGAAGAACGGTATGCGCGCGCTGCGGGTCCTGCTGGTCGTCGTGGTGGTTCTGGGCGGGCTGTTCGTCGCCGTCGACCGGGCGGCGGTGTATTTCGCCGAGTCGGAGGTCGAGGGGCGGATCCGGGTCGAGGGCGCCACGGTCGGCTCCGCGGATGTCTCCATCAAGGGGTTCCCGTTCCTGACCCAGCTCGCCGGTTCGCAGATCGACGAGGTCGACGTCGAGCTCGGCAACATAGAGACCGAGACGGACGGCCGCAGGCTCCGGATCAGCCGGATGAACGCCGCGCTGCACGAGGTCAGGCTGACCAGCGGCTACACCGGTGCCACGGCCGCCCGTGCCGACGGCACCGCCGTCATCTCGTACAAGGACCTGACCGAGGCCGCCAGCGGCGGGGTCGCCGTCGAGTACGGCGGCAACGGCAAGGTGAAGGTGACCGGAACGGTCGACGTCCTCGGCCAGCCGATCTCCCGCAGTGTGCTTTCCACTGTCACCCTGGTCGGCGACCACACGCTCAAGGTGCACGCCGACAAGGTGCCGGGCGAGGGCATACCCGGGCTGGAGAGTCTGGTGCGCCGGAAGACCGACTTCCAGCGGGAGGTCGGCGGCCTTCCCAGCGGGCTGAAGCTGCAGAAGATCCAGCCGACCGCCGAGGGCGTGGAGATTTCGGTGACGGGCAAGGACGTCCAGCTCGCCGGCTGAGCCCCCGTCGGGCCCGTACGGGCCAGCGGGCCCGGTCGCCCCTGCCCCGTGCCGCACGGGCGAGCGTGCTGCCCGGCGGCCCGGAGGCCGCACGAACCGCCCCGTTCCCCGCCCCGTTCCCCGTGCCGGTCGCATGCGACACACACTTTCGGCCACATGCTGAGACAGTCCTGTCCGCTCCGCAGATGGGGGGCGTGCACCGGGGAGGCGGGAGCGATGCGCCGGACACCGGGACCTCTGTTGAATCCCGCATCGCGGACGATAGCGTCTCAATATACGACACGGCGGTGACACGGCCGTCCGCACGTCCCTACGATCGGTCCCATGCAGTGCTCCATCAACGGTCTCCCTCAGCGGGGACGGGCGGATCTCACGAAGCGGCGGGCAGTGGACCTGTGCCGCGTCGCCGCCATGCTCTGTCGCACTGTCTGAGCGGAAGCCCTTCGGCGCCCGCGCGTCCTTCCGGCCCTTCGACCGGTTTCAGGGCCCTGCCCCATCGCCTTTGCACGTGCGCCGCATCCTGCGCCGCCGTACATCCGCAGCACGCACCTCTCGCATCATCTCGCCGCAGACTGCCCCGGAGGAGAACAGAATGAGCCGCAGCGACGTCCTGGTAGACGCCGACTGGGTCGAGGCCCACCTCGACGACCCGCAGGTTGCTCTCGTCGAGGTCGACGAGGACACCTCGGCGTACGAGAAGAACCACATCCGGAACGCGATCCGGATCGACTGGACCAAGGACCTCCAGGACCCGGTCCGCCGTGACTTCATCGACCGGGCCGGCTTCGAGAAGCTGCTGTCCGAGAAGGGCATCGGCAACGACACCACCGTCGTCCTCTACGGCGGCAACAACAACTGGTTCGCGTCCTACGCGTTCTGGTACTTCAAGCTCTACGGTCACAGGGACGTCCGCCTGCTCGACGGCGGCCGCAAGAAGTGGGAGCTCGACTCCCGCGACCTGGTCGACGGCGACCAGATCCCGTCCCGCCCGGCCACCGCGTACAAGGCCGAGCCGCAGGACGAGTCGATCCGCGCCTACCGCGACGAAGTCGTGAACGCGATCGGCAACCTGAACCTGGTCGACGTGCGTTCGCCCGACGAGTTCAGCGGCAAGCTGCTCGCCCCGGCGCACCTCCCGCAGGAGCAGTCCCAGCGCCCCGGCCACGTGCCGAGCGCCCGCAACATCCCGTGGTCCAAGAACGCCAACGACGACGGCACCTTCAAGTCGGACGAGGAGCTCAAGGCCCTCTACGAGGCCGAGCAGGTCGACCTGTCGAAGGACACCATCGCGTACTGCCGCATCGGCGAGCGCTCCGCGCTCACCTGGTTCGTGCTGCACGAGCTCCTCGGCCAGGAGAACGTCAAGAACTACGACGGTTCGTGGACCGAGTACGGATCCCTCGTGGGTGTGCCGATCGAGCTCGGCGCCGCCAAGTAGCCGAACGACTCCGCACGACCCGGAACAGCACCGACCCCCGACGCAGAAGGACAGAACACCATGTGTGGAGCAAAGGCCGGCGGCCCCGACGCCTCGACCATCAAGCCCGGTGAGACGACCATCCAGGGCAGCGTGACCCGCGACGGCGAGCCCGTCACCGGCTACGTGCGCCTGCTGGACTCGACCGGCGAGTTCACCGCCGAGGTCCCGACCTCGGCGACCGGACAGTTCCGCTTCTACGCGGCCGAGGGCACGTGGACGGTGCGCGCCCTGGTCCCGGGCGGCAGCGCCGACCGCACGGTCGTGGCGAGCACCGGTGGCCTCTCCGAGGTCGCCATCGCCGTCTGAGACATGGACTGACGTATGCGGCGGGGGCGGACCCGGCACGCATCGGACCGGCCGAAGGGCCGTACCCCAGGGGTTGGACGCTTCTGGCACGGGTACGGCCCTTCGCGCCGTTCACGTCCTGCCCCGGTGCGGCGCGTGCGGCTTGCGGGGCGCCCGCGGTGTTTTTGCAGGCGCGCCGTGCCCGCCCGTGCGACGTTCGCGCGGGCGGGAACGGGCCTACGCTTGAGGTATGTACGCCCGACGCCGTCGCGGCTATTTCCTGATGATGGGCGTGTGCATCGTCCTCTTCGTCTCGGCCTGGGCCTTTGTGAGGCTGTGGTCGATGCCCGCCGCGATAGCGATGTGCGTCGTGGCGATGGTCATCCCGCCCGTCGCGGCCATGGTCGCCAATCGGCGGGGGCCGGAGGACCGCTGGTGGGACGACCCGTCCGGCGACCCGCAGTCCGACGAGTGGTGGGACGAGCTCGACGGCAAGAAGCGCCATTGAAGCGTCAGTAGACGAGGGCCTGCACGTCGTCGGCCATGATCTCGCTGACGAAGACCTGGGCGCCCGCGATGCGCACTCCCTCCAGGACGTCCTGCTCGGTGATGTCGCGGCGGGCCGCGCACTGCGTGCAGAGGGTGATCCGTCCGGCCGCCAGGATCGCCTCGACGAGGTCCGGCAGCGGCGCCGCGTGCGGCAGGTCGAACTCCGCGGCCCGTCCCGGCAGCGCGAACCACGAGGACTCCCCGGTCAGCCAGAGCGAGACCTCCACCCCGCTGGCGACGGCGACCGCGGCCACCGTGAACGCCTGCGAGCAGCGCTCGGGCGAGTCGGCACCGGCGGTCACCTTGATCACGAGTTTCTTCGACATGGCTCGAACTGTAACGGCCTCGCCGACGACGGGCCGCGGGAGAAGGAGCGGTGCCCCGAGCCCTTGCCTTCGGACGCCCGGACCGTGCGCGCGGGCCCCTGTCCGGCTCCGGGCGTCGTCCGGAGCCGGCGGTCGGGGGCGGCCCGCACGCGTTCACGGGGCCATCGGCACCCCGGACCGGCACCGGCCGCTTCGGGGGTGCTGCCCGCCTCCGGCCGTCGGGGCGGTCCCGCCGCGCAAGCCCCGGACCGGCGTGCCGAGGGCCAACCCATTAGGCTGGAGCCCGGCGCCGTACCGCTGCCACACCGCTCGTTCCAAGGAGCTCTCGTGCTTGAGGCATTCTTCTCCGCCCTGCTGGTCCTGGTCTGCGTCGGCGTTCTCGCCTTCGCCGGCTTGACCGTGAAGAAGCTGTACCAGGGCCAGCGCTGACCGCCACGGCATCTGCGAACCACCCGCCCCCCTCACAGATCGACTGAGCCGCTCATGATCGAGATCCCGTCCGACCTCCACCCGGACCTCGTCCCGCTGGCCTTCCTCCTCGGCAACTGGGCGGGCGCGGGTGTCTCCGACTTCCCCGGCGCCGAGAAGTGCAACTTCGGCCAGGAGGTCACCTTCCGCCACGACGGGCGGGACTTCCTGGAGTACACCTCGCACACCTGGGTGCTGGACTCCGAGGGCGCGAAGGTCCGGCCGCTGGAGTCCGAGACGGGGTACTGGCGCATCGACAAGGACCGCAAGGTCGAGGTCGTCATGGCCCGCGACCAGGGCGTCATCGAGATCTGGTACGGCGAACTCGCCGATCAGAAGCCGCAGATCGACCTGGTGACCGACGCGGTGGCGCGGACTGCGGCCTCCGGCCCGTACAGCGGGGGCAAGCGCCTCTACGGCTACGTGAACAGCGACCTGATGTGGGTCGGCGAGAAGGCCACCCCCGAGGTGGAACTGCGCCCGTACATGTCGGCCCACCTGAAGAAGGTCGTCACCCCCGAAGAGGTCGAGGCGATGGCGAAGAGCCTCGGCGACCTGCCGGACGACGGCATCGCCTTCTTCAAGTAGTCCGCGCCTTCAAGCAGTCCGCCTCTTCGGGCAGTCCGCCTCTTCGGGCAGTCCGCGTCTTCGTCGTCTTCGTCCGGTGGCCCGCATCCGACGGCAGCCCGTGTCCGGTCACCCGGCGCGGGGGCCGTCCGGGGCCGTTCGATCGTTCGCAGGGCCGTCCGGCACATTCCGGACGGCCCTGCGCGTGTTCCGCCCCGCCTCGTGCGTGCCCGTCCCGCAGACCTTCCCGTTCGACGGAGGGCAAGCGGTCCGCCCGGACCTACACTGAGCGTGTGGTGAGCACCGACTGGAAGTCCGATCTCCGGAAGCGCGGCTACCGGCTGACGCCGCAGCGGCAGCTTGTTCTGGAGGCCGTCGACACACTCGAACACGCGACGCCCGACGACATCCTCTGCGAGGTGCGCAAGACCGCGTCCGGGGTGAACATCTCCACCGTCTACCGGACGTTGGAACTCCTGGAGGAGCTGGGGCTGGTCAGCCACGCCCACCTGGGGCACGGGGCACCGACGTACCACCTGGCCGACCGCCACCACCACATCCACCTGGTCTGCCGCGACTGCACGAACGTCATCGAGGCCGATGTCGCCGTCGTCGCCGACTTCACCGCGAAGCTCCGCGACGATTTCGGGTTCGACACCGACATGAAGCACTTCGCGATCTTCGGCCGCTGCGCCGACTGCACGGAGAGGAAGGCGTCCGAGAGCGCGGACGGGACGGCGCCCGACGGCACGGCCGCGGAGAGCGGGAGCACGGCATCGGCGGGGGACGCGGCAGGCTCCACGGCGTGATGCTCCGTGGCGTGGCGCCTCACGGCGTGACGCTGCACAACGTGACGTTCCATGGCGCAACACCTCACGGAGTGACGACCTCCGCCACGGGGCTCGGCGGCGTCGTGACGTCGTGACGTTTCGGTGTCCGGGCCCCCCGACCGGGCGCGGTCGTCGGTCGTCCGGGACGCCCGCCCCGGCTCGGTCGTCGGCCGGGATGTGCCCCGGGCGAAGGCCGCCCGACGGGCTCCGAGGCGCGTCGTACGCTGGTCGCATGAAGAGCCCCCTGCTGTCCCTGCCCGGCGCCGTCCCCGCCGAGGGCCGCGACGAAGGTGTCGCCGCGCACTACGGCGACCTGTTCCGTGAGCAGCGCGCCCTCGCCGACGGTTCCGGCCTCGTCGACCTCTCGCACCGCGCCGTCGTCACCGTCATCGGCGACGACCGACTGGCCTGGCTGCACCTGCTGCTCACCCAGCACGTCAGCGAACTCGCCCCGGGGCAGGCCACCGAGGCGTTGATCCTCAGCGCGCACGGGCACGTAGAGCACGCCCTCTACCTCGTCGACGACGGCGAGACCGTGTGGATGCACGCCGAGCCGGGCACGCAGGACGACCTGGTCGCCTACCTGGAGTCCATGAAGTTCTTCTACCGGGTCGAAGTCGCCGACCGTACGGAGGACTTCGCGGTGGTGCACCTGCCCGCCGGTTCCATCGCCGAGGCCCCGGAGGGCGTGACGGTACGGGAGACGGCGTACGGCCGGGACCTCTTCCTGCCCCGCGCCGACCTGGAGGAGTACGCGGCCGCGCACGGCCCCCTGGCCGGTGTCCTGGCCTACGAGGCGCTGCGCGTCGAGGCCCACCGTCCGCGCCTCGGCTTCGAGACCGACCACCGCACCATTCCGCACGAGGTGGGCTGGATCGGTACCGCCGTCCACCTCCAGAAGGGCTGCTACCGGGGGCAGGAGACCGTGGCGCGGGTGCAGAACCTGGGCAAGCCGCCGCGTCGGCTGGTTTTTCTGCACCTCGACGGCAGCGAGGTCGTGCTGCCCGGACACGGCACCCCGGTACGGCTCGCCGCGGACGGCCCCGAGGGTCGGCAGCTGGGCTTCATCACGACGTCCGCCCGCCACCACGAGCTGGGGCCGATCGCGCTGGCCCTGGTGAAGCGGAACGTCGCGGTGGACGCGGAACTGCTCGCGGGCGACACGGCCGCCGCGCAGGAGACGGTCGTGGAGCCGTAGTGTCCGCCTGAGGTCCGGCCCCGTGCCCGTGGGGGCCGGGCCGCGTGTTCGTGGGTCGGCTCCGTGCCTGCGGGGCCGGTCCTGGGTCCGCAGTCCGGTCCTGTGCCTGCGGGGCCCGGCCGGCCCCGGGGCGGCTCAGACCTCGACGATCACGGTGAACGGGCCGTGGTTGGTGAGCGAGACCCGCATCTCGGCGCCGAACCGGCCCGTCTCCACACGGGCCCCCAGCGCACGCAGCTGGGCCACCACCTCGTCGACCAACGGCTCGGCGACCTCGCCGGGCGCCGCCGCGTTCCAGGTGGGCCTGCGCCCCTTCCTGGCGTCCCCGTAGAGGGTGAACTGCGAAATCACCAGAAGCGGTGCATTCACATCCGAGCAGGACTTCTCGCCCTCTAGAATGCGGACCGACCAGAGCTTCCGGGCGAGCTGGGCGGCCTTCTCCGGGGTGTCGTCGTGGGTGACTCCCACCAGCACACACAACCCCTCGCCGACGATCTCACCGACCACATCCGGACCGCCCGACGCGCCCGTTCCGTCGGCCACCGTCACGCTCGCGCCGTCCACCCGCTGTATCACTGCACGCATACAGACCAACCTAACTTGGCCAACCCGCCTTGGGCTGAACGGGTACAGAGCGGCCACACAGACCCACCCAAGTGGCACCATGCTCGGAAGGCGGTGTGCCGACGCACCGGTCGAGGGGATGGACACAAGCATGAGCACCTATGGAACCGGGCGGTCCCCCGGCGCCGTGCCGGTCACGTGTACCGGCAGCGGCACCAGCGGCAACTCCAGCACCAGCACCATGCGCCCACCCGTTCAGCGGACCGGTCACGGTGGAGTGGACGCCCCGCACGCGGAGGCGCGGCCCGAACTGGCCGGTCTGTGTCTGGCGGAGCTGCGCACGCTGCGCCGCGACTCGCAGCGCGACGAGGCCGACCTCAGCTATGTGCGGCGACTGGTCCAGGGGCGGATCGACATCCTGCGGGCCGAGCTGGCCCGGCGGCTGGACCCGGAGATGCCCGTGGTGGACCGGCTCTCGGAGATCCTTGCCGACACCCCGTCCCAGCAGCGCTCCTCCGCCCGGCACGTCACGCTCACCACACCGCGCAGCGACGAGTACCGGCAGCTGGCGGCCGAGACGCTCGCCGAGGTCGAACTGTCCGACCTCGACGCCCGTACGGACGAAGAGCTGCACACCGCGATGGGACGCCTGATCCGCTACGAACAGGAGGTCTCCCACCGCCGTCACCTGCTGCAACGCACCGCCGACGATTGCGGGGCGGAGATCGCCCGCAGGTACCGTGAAGGTGAAGCACAAGTAGACGACCTGCTCGCCTGAAGCGATCCTTCCGGGGCGGGTCCTGCCCCACCCCGGAAGGCCACCATGACCCCCAGCGCCGCCGCCGACGCCCCCTCCGCCATATCGCCCGCCCACCCCGTCCTCGCCGAGGTCGTACGGTCCGGCTTCGTGGAGGGCGGTCACCGCGGCTCCCTGGTCCTGCTGGCCGCGGACGGCAGCGTGGAACAGGCCCTGGGCGAGCCGACGACGCCGGTCTTCCCGCGTTCCTCGAACAAGCCGATGCAGGCCGCGGCCGTGCTGCGGGCCGGACTCGACCTGTCCGGGGAACGGCTGGCGCTGGCCGCCGCGAGCCACTCCGGCGAGGACTTCCACCTCGACCTCGTCCGTACGATGCTCGCCGAGCACGGGCTGACGCCCGGTGATCTGCAGACCCCGCCCGACCTGCCGCTGGACCCGGCCGAGGCGGAGACGTACCTGGCCGCCGGCCGCGTGCGGGAGCGGATCGCCATGAACTGCTCCGGCAAGCACGCGGCGATGCTCGCGGTCTGCGCGTCGAACGGCTGGGACCGGAATTCCTACCTCGACCCGTCGCACCCGCTCCAGAAGCTGATCCACCAGGTGGTGGAGGAAATGGCCGGTGAGCCGGTCGCGGCGGTCGGTACGGACGGGTGCGGGGCGCCGCTGATGGCGATCAGCCTGGTGGGCCTGGCGCGGGCCTTCCGGGCGTTCGTACGGGCGGAGCCGGGGACGGCGGAGCGCCGGGTCGCGGACGCGATGCGGGCCCATCCCGAGTACGTGGCCGGGACGCGCCGCCCCGACACCTGGCTGATGCGGGAGGTGCCCGGAGCCCTCTCCAAGATGGGCGCGGAGGCGGTGCAGGCGGTGGCGCTGCCGGACGGCCGGGCCCTCGCCTTCAAGATCGACGACGGCGCCGGCCGGGTGATCGGCCCGGTGCTGGCCCGGTCGCTGCGGCTGCTCGGCGTCGACGATCCGGTGGTCGACCGGATCGGGCGCGCGCCGCTGCTCGGCGGCGGGGGCGAGGTCGGCGAGATCCGCGCGGCGTTCTGAACGGTCGTCCCGGCGGTGAGGACGGGGCCGCAGACGTGGGCGCGGACGGAACAATCGGTCGGCGGCCGCTACCGGCTGGACGGCTCACCGTCCGGGGCGAGCTGCGCACCCACCACGCGGGATGCCGATATCGCCCTGGACGTCGGGGAGTTGGGGACGTTCTGCCTCGGCGACGAGTCGCCGGTCCGACTTGCCGCCCCGGGCCGGATCGAGGAACTGGGGCCGGGGGCGGTGGCGCCGGCGGAGGGAATGATCCGGGCGGCGCGACGCGCCTGATGTCCTGACATGTTCTGACACCTGAGTGTTCCGGTGGCCGGTACGTCAGGTTCGTTCGGGGCCGGAGCGTACGCTTCCTGCTCATGAGCGGAGAGATTCCCGGCCCCGGAACCGGTCCCGGGGCTTCGGAGCGGGCGGCACGCACGGCGGATGCGGCGCACGGGGCGGGGAAGGGCGGCCCGGCGCAGGCGCCCGACGTGCCGATGAGCCTGCGTGAGCGGAAGAAACAGCTGACGTACCAGGCGGTCTCCGACATCGCGATCGCCCTGTTCGTGGAGCGGGGCTTCGACAAGGTCTCAGTCGCGGAGATCGCTGCCGCCGCCGATATCTCCAAGCCGACGCTGTTCCGGTACTTCCCGACCAAGGAGGACCTGGCGCTGCACCGGTTCGCCGACCACGAGGACGAGCCTGCCCGGGTGGTCGCCGCCCGCGCCGACGACGAATCCCCGCTGGACGCGCTGCACCGCCACTTCCTCGACGGCCTGGCACGTCGCGACCCGGTGACCGGGCTGTGCGACGTGCCGGAGGTGCTGGCGTTCATGCGGATGCTGTACGGGACCCCGTCCCTGGTGGCCCGCATGGTCGGCTACCAGAACCGCTCCGAGGCGGCGCTCGCCCGCGCGCTCGGCGACCGGGCAGGGGACAGGTTGGCCGCGGGCCAGATCGTCGCCGTACTACGCATCCTGGCCATGGAGAACTGGCGGCGGATCGACGCGGGCGCGAGCGCCGGCCAGGCGTACACGGGTGCGGTCGAGGCCGCCGAGGCCGCCTTCGCGCAGTTGCGGTCGGGCATCGGCCGCTGACAACCGGCGGGCCCGGTTCGCCTCCGCGCCGGCACAACGGCACAACAGCACAACAGCAGGACGGCACAACGGTGTTGTTGTGCGGCGGCGTTGCCGTGCGACAGCTCGGGCCCGGATCAGGCCCGGACGTCCGTGCCGTGCAGTACCGCCTCGGCGATTGCCCGGACCCGGTCGCGCGTGATGCCCGTGAGCTGCTCCACGGCGAGGGGGTGATCTGTGGGCTCCAGCTCGATGCGGGGGCGTCGGCCGATCGGACGGGTGTGGACGTTCGTCCTGAGGTTGGTGGTACGGGGCGAGTACAGCCCCAACTCGGTGCTCAGCCACCCGAAGTACGGTTGCTCGGACTCGCGGCCCGGGGTCTCCCACACATCGAGGGCGCGGGCGAAGTTCGTCCGGCTGAGCGAGACCCATACGCCCCAGGAGAAGGGCTCGTCGCTGCCCAGGACGGGTATCTCGATCAGGCCCTTGACGAAGTAGTGCTCGTTCCTGACGACGCACTGGTCCGAGGAGAGCATGCTGTCGGGGTCGCTCTCCAGGTTCGCGTCCCAGGCGTCGGGCGCCATGGTCGAGTACCCCATGGGGAGTTCCGCGTGGTGTTCACCGCAGGAGGAGCACGTGTAGCCGGGGTCGATAGCCATGGGCGGGATCCTATTGCCGGGAGCGGCACCGGTGCTGTGGCCGGAGGGGGCCACCGGCCGGCGACGCCCGGTACGTGCGTCGGCTGCCGCGGCCGCCGGGCTGCGCGGCCGAACCGGGGCGGCCGTCAGGACGGCGGCGGGCACACGGGTACGGGACGGTCGTCAGACGGAGTGGCCGAGGACGGTCTCGCGCACGGTCGCCCACTCCAGCGAGTGGCGGATGCCGTCGGCAAGCGAATAGCTGGGCTTCCACCCCAGAACGCGCCGTGCCCGCTCGCTCCGGGTGTAGGCACCCGCCACATCGCCCGGCCGCGCGGGCGCGTCGACGGCGGACACGGGTGTGTCGACGACGCCGTTGAAGGCGTCGAGGAGCTCGCGCACGGTGGTGCCCGTGCCGGTGCCCACGTTGATGACGGTGGAGGCCCCCGTGCCCCCCGCTCCCGCTCCCGCTCCCGCTCCCGGCAGGAGGGTGTCGAAGGCGCCGAGGGCGGCCACGTGCGCGGTGGCCAGGTCCCAGACGTGGATGTAGTCGCGGATCCCGGACCCGTCGCGCGTCGGGTAGTCGGTCCCGGTGACCCGGAACGGCACTCCCTCCTCCCACGCCTGGATCATCCTGCCCAGCGCGTGGCTCGGGTGTCGCAACTGGAGTCCGGTGCGCATGCGCGGGTCCGCGCCGACCGGATTGAAGTAGCGCAGGGACAGCACCCGCAGCGGTCGGCCGGCGGCGATGTCGGCGAACATCGCCTCGCACACCGCCTTGGTGCGCGCGTACGGGCTCTGCGGTGCGACGGGGGAGTCCTCGTCGACCGTCAGGTCGGTGTCCGCGCCGTATATGGAGGCGGAGGAGCTGAAGATCAGACGGGTGCAGCCGTTGCGCAGCAGATGCCCGGCGAACTCCAGGCTCTTCGTCACGTTCGCCCGGTAGTACCCGACCGGATCGGCGACCGAGTCGGGCACCACGATCAGGGCCGCGCAGTGGATGACGGCGTCGATGTCCGGGTGCTCGGCGAAGACCCGGTCGATCAGGGGACCGTCCGCGATGTCGCCCTCGTAGAAGTCCCGTCCCGCCGTGAACTCCCGCCGTCCGGTGACCAGGCTGTCGACGACGACCGGGGTGATGCCCGCGTCCGAGCAGGCGGATGCCACCGTGCTGCCGATGTAGCCCGCGCCTCCGGCGATCAGAACCTTCATGGTGCGCCTTCCTGTGTGTGGCTTCCTGGGGTCGTACCGTCCGTGTGACGGCGGTGCCGTAGCCCCGGTGGCGACGGCGGCCCGTGAACGTGACGGTGCCCGGGAGCATATCCAGCTCCCGGGCACCTGTGTGCCACCCAATTGCGCACACCGGCGGCGTTTAAGGGTCGCGGATCATTCTGATACCGAGTGTTCTGCCTTTGAACTACCGCGCCATGTGAGAGGCGCAGAGGGGACTTGAACCCCCATCCATCGGCGATCGTCCGCGCCCGGTCGATCCGGCGTTCGGCGGCGAATACTGAGACTGGAGCGAGAATCTGAGATTGAGGGGCCGCCTCTACCGTATTGGGCCACCCCGGCCCGTAGTGCCGGGGGAGGGATTCGAACCCCCACCTGTTACCCCGTTTTCAGCTTCAACTTCAGTTTCAGCTTGCGCTTTCGCGCACCCTCCCCGCTCAAAAGGAGGGAGTTCTGGAGGCTACCCGAACAGGTAGCCGAACACCGCGTCCCCGATCCGCTGGTCGGTGACCTCGACGCCGTTGGCCTCCTCGCGGGCGAACTTGACGGCCTGCTGGAGTTTCTCGACCCGGTCGAGGAGTTCGTTCACCCGCCGGGCGGGCAGTGCGCCGGAGAACTTCACGGTCGTCCAGTACCCGACCGGGATGTCCTCGTAGTACACCTCGACCTGGGCCGGGTGTTTGTCCGTGGCCTCCGCCTTGACGTGGTTGCGCGGCACCTTCTTGGTGCGGATCGTACGCACCGGGTCGGTCTTCCAGGAGTCCGTCGAGGCGTCGAGGTTCCACGACTCCGAGGCGTCGAGCACCGGAAGCTTCCGCACGAAGGTGTGCAGGTCGGTCAGCTGCTTCTCCAGGAAGAGCAGGTACGGCACCGGCACCTGCGGCAGCAGCACCGTTCCGTCGACGACGATGTCGGCGGCGGCCGAACGGTTCGCCCAGTCCTTCGTCGCCGTGACATCGAAGAGCCGCGTCAGTGTGGCCGCCGTCGTGCGCAGCACGTCCTCCGCCTTGACCTGCACCCGGGTGGACTCGGGCGGCAGTTGCTCGCCCTCCTCGTCCTTGGGCTGGTACGTGCGGGAAATTCCGGCGAGCAGCGCCGGCTTCTGCACGTCGTGGTGGGCCTGGGTCAACTCCTGCAGAGACTTGGACTTGACGCCCTTCTCCACGGCGATTATCTGATTCAGCTTCGGCACACGAGGAAGCTAACAGGAGTTCGATAAGGGATACATCAGGTTTTCCCGGCCCTCGGTGGCTCCTCCTGTGCGAAGCGCGGCAGTCATCACTTCGGCGCGGTGGTTGTCACCGAGGTCGAAATCTGCCGCCGAGTCCGGCCCGGCAACCGCTGCCGTGCCATCCGCTCCGAGCCCACCACGACCCAACGCCCGCGCCCCGGGGAGCCCGTCGGGAAACCGGGTGTCGGGAAACCGGGTATCCGAGACTGCCGGTGCCGCGCGCCGCCGGTGGAAGCGACCGGCGTCAGGACGCGGCCACGCGCGCCGCCTCCAGCCGGGCCACCAGCCGCACGACACGCCGGTTCCGGGCCCGGCCCCAGCTGTGGCCCCCCAGCATCAGCAGCTGGTCCGTCCCGCCGGAGGCCAGCACCAGCTCCGGGACGTCGGACGAGTAGACGTTGCCCGACAGGACGGCCACCCGCACCTCCAGGACGTCCGCCCACGCGTAGGAGCGCACCCCGAGCAGCCCGGAGTACCTCACCCCGGCCGGCCCGTAGGAGACGCTGAACACCGGCGCGCGGAACGTCAGCACCGCACCCGGTACACCCAGGACCACGATCGGGATCAGGCTGACCACATGGCGCATGCCCACCGTCATCACCACGGCGATCAGCAGGCACACACTGCCCATCAGGAAGTAGCCGATCGCCCAGGGAGGGCGGCTCTTCCGCATGTCTGTCCCCCAGTTCCGCGGCGCGCGGCGCCGTCCGAGGCCCGGGGACGCGGCCACCGCCCGCGGACAAGCATACGAACGGTGGCCGCGCCGCCGGGGGCAGGCACCGGCGAGATCCGCACAGCACCCCCCCCCGCCACTCGATTCCGCGGATCAGTGCCGGGCGGAGCGCGGGTGCTGGTGCTCCACGACGTCGGCGACCACGCAGCTGATGTTGTCGGGGCCGCCGGAGGCGTTGGCGAGGGCGATGAGTTCGCGGACCGCCTGTTCGGGTTCCGGTGTCCCGGAGAGCACCCGACGGATCTCCTCGGTCGGCACCACGGTCGACAGGCCGTCGGAGCAGAGCAGGTAGCGGTCTCCTCGTCGGGCGTCGTGGAGGCGCATGTCGGGGGTGGCGTCGGCTCCATGGCCCAGGGCCCGTACCAGCAGCGAACGTTGGGGGTGGGAGTCGGCCTCCTCCGGGCGGATGCGTCCTTCGTCGACCATCGACTGCACCAGGGTGTGGTCGTGGGTGATCCGGAACAGCTCGCCGTCGCGCAGGAGAAGGACGCGGGAGTCGCCGATGTGGACGAGGGCCAGTTGCGATCCGGTCCAGAGCATCGCGGTGAGTGTCGTACCGGCATCCTCGTGTGATGAGTCGGCGGGTGAGGAGCCGACCCCCGTGGCGCCGTGCACTGCGTGTTCGACCCGTTCGACGGCGTCCTTGAGGACGTCGAGCAGATTGCCCGCCGGGACGCCGTCGGATTCCAGGTGCTTGAGTGCGTCGACGGCGGCCGCGCTCGCGGGGGCTCCGCGGTGGCCGTAGCCGTCGGCGACGGCGAGCAGGCGAGGACCGGCGTAGGCGGTGTCCTGGTTGCTCGCGCGGATACGGCCGGTGTCGGAGAGGGCGGCGTAGTGGATGCCCAGGGGAGTAGCGGTCGGAGGCATGGCGGGGTCCTTCCGGGTCAGATGGTCGATGAGGAAGTCGGCAAGGTCCCGCCGTGCGGCGGTGTCGGCCTCTACCTGGGCCCGGAACGCGCGGATCTCCTGGGCCGCCGGTACCGCGTCCAGCGTGCAGACTCGCTGGATGCGGGCCAGCGGCATGCCCAGACGCCGGAGCCAGGCGACCAGCCGGGCCTGTTCCAGCTGCTCCGGCGCGTAGTGGCGGTAGCCGGTCACCGGGTCGACGCGGGCGGGTGTCAGCAGGCCGAGCTCGTCGTAGAGACGCAGCGCCTTCGGTGACAGCCGCGACGCCTTCGCGAACGCCCCGATGGTCAGCAGGCTCATGCGCGTTCCTCCTCGCTCCTCCTCATGCCGGGCGTCTCTCCCGGCTCCATCGATGGTGTGGTCTCCCCCGAGGTGAAGGTCAACAGCGTCCTCGTGATGCCCCGGTGTTGCCCTTCGTGGCTGCACCAGGGGCGCCATAGGAATTCCCTGTGGCGCGTACGGGAATTACGTCTTCGCTCCTCCTTTCTTTCCGTACGTACCGTGAAACAGCTCGACGACGATGTGGGTGTTCACTGCGAATTCTTCGCGAATGCGCGTGCTGCGCACGGAGATTCCTCTTTCGTCGGGCGGGCGATGACGCGATCGAGAGGGCCGGTGGAATGGCCGAAATCGAGAGCGGATCGGGAACACGAGAACTCGCCCCCGCCCCTCCCCGCGGGGACCGCGGTCCCCGTTGCCGTCGTCATCGTCGTGATCGTCGTCATCGGGTGCGACTCGCCTCTGCCGACGGGCATTACCGAACTACACGGTCCGGAACGCGAGATACCGGCTGAAGGCTTCGTGGCTGTCGGGAGTGAAGCGCCACTCCAGCAGAGCCGACCGCAGTTCTGGCTCTGTCAGCCAGCCATGCCAGGCGACCTCATCGGGATCGGGGACCACGGCGTCCGGCACCACGGCTTCGTGCACGCCGAGCCAGTGGGGGCTCAAGCCGCTGCAGTTGATGAACGTGAACAGCAGGCGCGGCAGCGCACGAATGCCCAGCTCTTCGGCCAACTCCCGTGCGGCGGCCTGTTCATAGGACTCGCCGACATTTGCGGCGCCACCGACCTCGACCTCATGGAGCCCGGGGAAGCGCGATACCTGCTCCGACCGCCGGTGGATGAGGATCCGCCCACGCTCATCACGACACACCGTTACGGCGACCCGGTGCAGCCAACCCTCCCGTATGGCCTCTCGACGGCTGACCACCCCCAGCACGCGATCTCGACCGTCGACACGCTCCACCAATTCATCCACGTCTTCATCCACGTCTTCATCCACGTCGCACACCCTGGCAGAGCCCACCGACAACGTCGTTTCTCGGCGACTCGCGGAGGCCGGCCCCAAAGCGCCTGCACCAGGAGGCCGGACGCGGACGACGGCAGTTGTCGTGCAAATACGACACCTATCGCGCTCAGTCGCACTGGGCCGGGTGAGTGGTGTGGCGCACTTTTGCAAGCGGTCGCTTGCAAAAGTTAGCAAGACGGGTGCACCATCGGGATATGGCATCACTCAACGTCGGCAATCTTGGTGAGTACCTGCGCGAGCAGCGGCGCAACGCGCAGCTGTCGCTGCGGCAGCTCGCCGATGCCGCCGGGGTGTCCAATCCCTACCTCAGCCAGATCGAGCGCGGGCTGCGCAAGCCGAGCGCCGAGGTCCTTCAGCAGGTCGCGAAGGCGCTGCGGATCTCCGCCGAGACCCTTTACGTGCGGGCCGGGATTCTGGACGAGCGGGAGCGCGAGGAGTCGGAGACGCGGGCGGTGATTCTCGCCGACCCGTCCATAAACGAGCGGCAGAAGAGTGTGCTGCTGCAGATCTACGACTCCTTCCGCAAGGAGAACGGGTTCGAGTCCGGACCGGAATCCGGCGCGGGAGCCGGATCGGAGACCGGCGGCGGGCCCGGACCGGGGACCGGTGCGGACGGCCGCCCCGGCGACGACGGCCCGCGTGCGGCCGACGACGGAGACGTCGACGGCCCGGATTCGACGTCAAAGCCTTCAAAACCCTCACACTGAGCCCGATGATCCGGGAGGACCACAGTCATGGCCATCACCGATGACCTGCGCAAGACCCTCACCGACCCGACCCCCCTCTACTTCGCCGCCGGTACTGCCGATCTCGCCGTCGAGCAGGCCCGCAAGGTCCCGGCGCTGATCGAGCAGCTGCGCGCCGAGGCGCCCGAGCGCATCGAGGCGGTGCGCAACGCCGACCCCAAGGCCGTGCAGGAGAAGGTGACCGCGCAGGCCAAGGAGGCGCAGGCCACCGTGCAGGCCAAGGTCACCGAGGTGATCGGTTCGTTCGACAGCGACTTGCGCAAGCTGGGCGAGAACGCCCAGGATCTGGCGCTGCGCAGTCTGGGCGTGGCCGCGGAGTACGCGGTGCGGGCCCGGGAGACGTACGAGAAGGTCGCCGAGCGCGGTGAGCGGACCGTGAAGAACTGGCGGGGCGAGACGGCGGAGGAGATCGTCGAGATCGCCGTGGTCGTCGAGCCGCGCAAGGAGTCGAGGCCGACGGGCAAGGAGAGCCGGCCGACGGGCACCGCGCGGACCGCACCGGCCGCCGGGCCGGGGCAGGCCAAGGCCGCAGGTCAGGCCAAGGCTGCGGGGCAGGCCAAGGCTGCGGGGCAGAGCAAGACGGCTGGGCAGAGCAAGACGGCTGGGCAGTCCAAGGCCGCGCCCGCCGCGAAACCCGCTGCGAAGCCTGCCGGGTCGGCGAGCGGGACCCCGGCCGGGCCCGCCAGGAAGGTTCCGGTGCGCAAGCCCGCCGCGAAGAAGACCACCCCGCCGGCCGCCCAGTAGCACCCTCCGGCGCCGCAGTGCCGCCCGCGGCGGACTGCGGCGCCGCTGTGTGTACCGGGCACGGGGCGGGCGTCCTCGTGGTGACCGCCCCGTGCCCCGGTACCTTGGCCAAGAGGCGCTCATCCATTCCTTAGGCGGTGCACACCATGTTGCTCTCAGGATTCAGCACACTCATCTGGCTGCTGTACCTGGCCATGCTCGTCCTGGCCGTGGCCGCGCTGGTGATGGCCGCCATGGCCCGGGAGGACGCCTACCGGGCCGCGGACAAGCAGCAGAAGTCCTTCTGGCTCATCATCCTCGGTATTGCCGTCGCGGTGAATCTCTTCGTGCCGATGCTGTTCCTCCAACTCGCCGGCCTGGTGGCGTCCATCGTGTTCCTGGTGGACGTACGGCCCGCGCTCAGGGCGGTCTCGGGCGGCGGCGGCCGACGTGGTGGCTCCAGCAGTGACGGGCCGTACGGGCCCTACAACGGCGGGCGTTGACCGTACGCGGCGTTGGCCGGGTACACGGGCGGGGCCGATTCGGGGCGGGGGCGCGGTGCGCTCCGGCCCCGTTCGCCTTCCGGGCCCCGGCGGCGGACCCGCTTCCGGTCGTTGTCGAGCAGCAGGACCGCGACGTCATCGGTCAGCTCGCCGCCGTTGAGCTCCCGCACGTAAGCGACCGCGGCCTCCAGGAGGTCCTCCCCGGTGAGCCCCTCTGCCAGCTGCCGGTTGATCATCGCGACCATGCCGTCCTGGCCGAGCCGCCGGGTACCGTCCCCGACACGTCCCTCGATCAGCCCGTCCGTGTACATCATCAGACTCCAGGAACCGCCGAGGTCCACTTGGCGGCGCGGCCACCGGGCGCGCGGCAGCAGCCCCAGCGCCGGACCGCCGTCCTCGTACGGGAGGAGCTGCGCGGCCCGCCCGTGCCGGGCGATCAACGGGGCCGGATGGCCGGCGAGGCAGAGCCCGGCGCGGCGTCCGTCGGGGGCGATGTCGACGGTGCAGAGCGTCGCGAAGATCTCCTCGCTCTCCCGCTCGTGTTCCAGGACCTGCTGGAGCGTGCAGAGCAACGCGTCGCCGCAGAGCCCGGCCAGGGTCAACGCTCGCCAGGCGATGCGCAGCTCGACACCGAGTGCGGCCTCGTCGGGACCGTGCCCGCAGACGTCGCCGATCATCGCGTGAACGGTTCCGTCGGGGGTGCGGACCGTGTCGTAGAAGTCCCCGCCCAGCAGCGCACGGCTGCGGCCGGGGCGGTAGCGGGCGGCGAAGCCCAGGTCGGAGCCTTCGAGCAGCGGGGTGGGGAGCAGCCCGCGTTCGAGGCGGGCGTTCTCCTGGGCACGCAGCCGGGATTCGGTGAGCTGGTCCTGGGCGAGGTCGGCCCGCTTGCGTGCGACGGCGTAACGGATGGCGCGGCTGAGCAGCTGTCCGTCGAGTTCGCCGCGGAAGAGGTAGTCCTGGGCGCCGACCCGTACTGCCTCGGCGGCCAGTTCGGTGTCGTCCTCCGACGTGAGGACGAGGACCGCGTGGCGCGGGGCGATCCGCAGCATGTGCCGGAGCGGGGCGAGAGCATCGATCTCCCGGGCCGCGCCGGCTCCGTCGGCCTCCCGGGTGCCGCCGGTCCGGGCCGGGCGTGCCTCGCCCCCGGCCGCCAGGGCCAGGTCCAGCAGGACGCAGTCCACGTCGTCCGTGAGGAGCCGGCCCGCCTCGGTGAGATTGCGGGCGTTCCGGATGCGTACCCGGGTTCCGGCCGCGGCCCGGAGTTCGGGGACGGTGAAGGCACCCGCGGGGTCGTCCTCGATCACCAGGAGGGTGAGGTCGGTGCCGTGGGAGTTCTCCGCAGCGTGGAGAGGGTGTGACTGCGGCGCGGGTACGGGCATCGGTGTTCGGGTTCCTTCCCTCCCCCCGAGGGCGCGGCGGGACGACGATCGACGCCTGCCAGACGGGGACGATAGCGGGCCGCGGCCGGGGAACGGAATGGCGCACCGTGTCAGTGCCTGTCATGTACCGGTGCCATAAGCCGTGTCCCGTCACGGATCCGGCGCCACACATGGGGCAGGAGCGGGGGACGCGCGTCCTGGCATGACAAAGGTCACGTGGCCGCTCGTGGCGGCGCGAGCCGTGTTCGTCCGGGCCCGGGCAGCGCGGGATGCGCGGTGCGTGAGGGGGCTGGGACGGAGTGGGCGAGAACGGTGGACGCGCGCCGTCGGAGCGGCGGGAGAGAGGGAGGGGTGAGCCCGCCGGAGCGGGGAGTGGGAGCCGCAGGGGCGGAGGGCGTGAGCCCGGTTCCCGGAGTCCGGTGCCAGGAGCCCGACGCCCGGAGTCCGTCGCCCGGCAGGTGGGGCGTGTCCGTACGGCACGGCCCACCCCGGTCCTCGAACCACGGATCACGGACCGCGGCCCACGGACCACGAAGCCCGGACCACGGGGCACAGATCACGGGGTCCGGGCCCCGTGACGCACCGCCGCCGCGGCCGTCACTTGTCCGGACGGACCACGCCGAGGATCTGCATCGAGCCCGCGCCCGCCAGCGTGACGCTCCGGCCGGGGCGCGGTGAGTGGATGATGGCGCCGTCACCGACGTACATGCCCACATGGCTGGCGTCGCTGTGGTAGATGATCAGGTCGCCGGGGCGCATGTCCTTGATGGCGATGCGCGGCAGCAGCCGCCACTGTTCCTGCGAGGTGCGCGGGATCGGCCGGTCGGCCGCTGCCCATGCCTGCGACGTCAGCCCCGAGCAGTCGTACGAGCTCGGTCCCTCGGCCCCCCAGACGTAGGGCTTGCCGATCTGTGCGGTGGCGAAGGCCACCGCCTTCTTCCCGCTCGCGCTCGCCTCGCGGTGGATGTCCTTGAGCGCGCCGGAGCTGAGCCAGGCCGTCTGGCGCTGGTACGCGGCTTCCTGCTCCAGCTTGAGGAGCCGGGCGAGCTCCTCCTTCTTCAGCTGGGACTCCAGCTTCTTCGCCGCCGCGATCTGGGCGTTGATCTTCTTCTTGGCCTTGGCCTGCTTCAGCCGGTTGGCTTCCAGCTTCTCCCAGTTGGTGCTCGCGTCCTGGGTGTACGTCTCCAGGTCCTGCTGGGTCCTGGTCAGCTCGCCGAGGACGCCCTTGGCGGCCTGCTGGCCCTCCCGGACCCGGCTCACCCCGTCCAGGAAGAGCTGGGGGTCGTCACTGAGCATCAGCTGCGCGCCGGGCGGCAGCCCGCCGCTGCGGTACTGCTCGCGGGCCTGGGCGCCCGCCCGGATCTTCAGCTCGGCGATTTTCGCCCGGCCCTCGACGATGGCGCGGGCCAGCCTGACGATCTCGTTCGACTGCTTCTTGGCCCTCTCCGCGGCGAGGTTGTACGCGTCGGTGGCCGCCCCCGCCTTCTGGTACAGGTCGTCGATCTCCTCGCGCACCTCTTCGAGGCTCTTCGCCGGTGCGTCGGACGACTTCCGTGCCTTCGACGACTCCGACGACTCCGACGACTCCGACGACTTCGACCCGGAGTCGGAAGCGGAGCCGGAGGCGGGCTGCGAGACGGAGGGGTGTGGTGGCGAAGGGGCCGCGAAGGCCTGGACCGGCGCGGTGAGCACGGTCAGCGCGCAGACCAGAGTGATCGCGGCTGCGGCACAGTGACGTCGGTTCACGAGATCCCCCTCCGAACGAACCTGATTTACCGTCAGTAACTATTCATCGATGGCGCGATCGTGCCATGCCGTACCGAAAAGCAACAGAGGCTCACACCCGCTGTTCCGACGGACACACGGAACGAGCGGCACCCCGGGCAGCGCCCCCGAGCGCTCCGGAATCCCCCTCCCGCGCCCCCGGAAGCCCACCCGTGCTACGGGCCGTCGGCCCCATCATCTGGACGAACGGCACCCCGTGCCCGTTCCCGCCCGCTCCTTCGAGGCCGGGTCCGCCGGGACTGTTCAGCGCCCGTGCCGGGACTGTTCAGTGTCTGTGCCCGGACCGTTCAGTGTCTGTGCCGTTCGGCAGCCGTGCCCGGACCGTTCCTTGTCTGTGCCGTTCGGCAGCCGTGCCGGGACCGTTCGGCGTCTGTGCCGGGACTGTTCAGCGGTCGTCGGACCGACGGCCGGGCCGGAGGGCGTCCCAGGTCACCGTGACCTCGCCCTGGCGCCACCGCCGTACCCCGTCCGTCAACGGCCAGTCGGCCGACAGCGCCCGTACCGCCGTGATCCAGCGCTGCCGGGCACCGAGCGCGGCGTACGGGGCGGCCGAGGCCCACGCCCGGTCGAAGTCGCGCAGGAAGGCGTGGACCGGTTCACCCGGCACATTGTGGTGGATCAGCGCCTTGGGCAGACGTTCCGCGAGATCGGAGGGGCGGTCCAGGGAGCCGAGCCGGGTCGCGAACGTCACCGTGCGCGGTCCCTCCGGTCCGAGTGCCACCCACACGTGCCGGCGCCCGATCTCGTCGCAGGTCCCCTCCACCAGCAGTCCGTCCGGTGCGAGCCGGGCGCACAGCCGCTGCCAGACCTCGGCCACCTCGGCCTCGTCGTACTGGCGCAGCACGTTCGCCGCCCTGATGAGGTCGGGGCGGCGGGGGAGCGGGATCTCGAAGCCGCCGTGCACGAAGGTCAGGCCCTCGCGCTCGTACGGCAGCGCCGCCGCGACCCGTTCCGGATCGATCTCGACGCCGACCACCGCGGTGCGCGGCTCGGCCGTACGCAGACGCTGCAGGAGCTCCACGGCGGTCCAGGGGGCGGCCCCGTACCCGAGGTCGACGGCGATGGGGGCGTCGGCGCGACGCAGGGCGGGGCCATGGGTGGCGGCGATCCAGCGGTCCATGCGGCGGAGCCGGTTCGGGTTGGTGGTCCCGCGGGTCGCGGTGCCGATGGGGCGCATGACAGCGAGCGTAACGACCGTGCCGGAGGCGTGGGGCGGCCGGTCTCGGCCCCACCCCGGCCGCGGTGCGCAGCGGACACCGTAATGATTTGGTAAAGCGGAAATGAAAGGAGGGCTTCCACTGTTTCAGCGGACCGGAAGGGGCTCGGGTCCCTCCGGCGTCATGCCCTGAGTGAGGAGGACCGGACGACGTGAGTCAGTACGTCTCCCGGCTCGGCAGCAGTCTCGCCACGCCGCGCCTCAGGTTTCCCGGCGGCCACCGCAAACCCCGCCGCATCGCGATGCTCTCCGTGCACACCTCGCCCCTGCACCAGCCGGGCACCGGTGACGCGGGCGGTATGAACGTCTACATCGTGGAGCTGGCCAGGCGCCTCGCCGCGATCAACATCGAGGTCGAGATCTTCACCCGGTCCACCACCGGCGCGCTGCCCCCGGCGGTCGAGCTGGCGCCCGGGGTGCTGGTCCGGCACGTCGACGCGGGCCCGTACGAGGGGCTCGCCAAGGAGGAGCTGCCCGCCCAGCTCTGCGCGTTCACGCACGGCGTCATGCAGGCATGGGCCGGTCACCGTCCCGGCTACTACGACCTGGTCCACTCCCACTACTGGCTCTCCGGCCATGTCGGCTGGCTCGCCGCCCAGCGCTGGGGCGTCCCGCTCGTCCACGCCATGCACACCATGGCGAAGGTCAAGAACGCGGCGCTCGCGGAGGGCGACACCCCCGAACCCGCCGCCCGTGTCATCGGTGAGACCCAGATCGTCGACGCGGCCGACCGGCTGATCGCCAACACGGCGGAGGAGGCGGACGAACTGGTCCGCTTCTACGAGGCCGACCCCGGGGCCGTCGCCGTCGTCCACCCCGGCGTCAACCTGGATCGCTTCCGCCCTGCCGACGGGCGTGCCGCCGCCCGGGCCCGTCTCGGGCTTCCGCAGGACGCGCTGATTCCGCTCTTCGCGGGACGGATACAGCCGCTGAAGGCCCCGGACGTGCTGCTGCGGGCCGTCGCGGTGCTGCTGGACCAGGAACCCTCACTGCGCACCCGCATGGTCGTACCGATCGTCGGCGGTCCGAGCGGCAGTGGTCTCGCCAAGCCGGAGGGCCTGCAGAAGCTGGCGGCGCGCCTGGGCATCGCCGACGTCGTACGGTTCCATCCACCGGTCGGCCAGGACCAGCTCGCCGACTGGTTCCGGGCGGCGTCGGTGCTGGTCATGCCCTCGCACAGTGAGTCCTTCGGCCTGGTCGCGATCGAGGCGCAGGCGGCGGGCACCCCGGTCGTCGCGGCCGCCGTGGGCGGACTCCCAGTCGCTGTGCGGGACGAGGTGAGCGGCTTCCTGATCCCCGGGCACGAGCCACGGGCGTACGCGCAGGCACTGGCCCGGTTCGCGGACGCGCCGGAACTGGTCGACCGGATGGGTGCGGCGGCTGCCGCGCACGCGCAGGGCTTCGGCTGGGACACCGCTGCGTCCGCGACCGCCGACGTCTACACGGCCGCGATGCACGAACACCGCCGTCGCGTACGCTCGCACCATGGCTGACGTACCCGACGAAGCGGCACCGTCCGAGACTGCTCCGTCCGGAACGGCTCCGGCCGGAACGGCTCCGTCCGGAACGGCAACGGCCGGAACGGCGACGGCCGGACCGTCGGCTCAGGCCACTCGGGTCGCTCAGGTCGCTCAGGTCGCTCAGGTCGCGCGGATCATCGAGGCGAGCCTCAAGGACGCCGAGCTCGCATGGGAGAGCCCCGGACCGGGCGACTACGTCGTCACCCTGCCGGGCACGCGCAAGCTCTCCACCACCTGCTCGCTGCGCGTCGGCAAGCACTCGCTCTCCCTCAACGCCTTCGTCATCCGCCACCCGGACGAGAACGAGGCGGCGGTCCACCGCTGGCTGCTGGAGCGCAACCTCCGCCTCTTCGGGGTGGGATACGCGATCGACGGGCTCGGCGACATCTATCTCGTCGGCAAGCTGCCGCTCTCCGTGGTCACGCCGCAGGAGCTGGACCGGCTGCTCGGCACGGTCCTGGAGGCCGCCGACGGCGCGTTCAACACCTTGCTGGAGCTGGGTTTCGCGAGCGCGATCCGCAAGGAGTACGCGTGGCGGGTCTCGCGCGGCGAGTCCACGCGGAACCTGGATGCTTTCGCCCATCTGACCCGGCGCCCCGAGCGCTGAGCTTCGTTCCCCGCGCTTCGTTCCGTGAACTTCGTTTTCTCTGCTGGGTGAGTTCCGTTCCGCCTGCCCGGCCGAGTCCCTGACGAGATCCGGACCGAGTCCCCGACGAGACCGGGCCGAGGCCCTGACGGGACCTCGGAGACGTCAGCCTCGCGTCCGCAGCCCCGATTCCACGTCGTCCAGGGCGGAGACGAGCTGCGGGCCGACCTCCCGCCACGCCCAGTCCCGTTGCTCGCGCGGGGCGCGGCGGGGAACGGTCTCCACCAGCGTGATCAGGTAGAGATAGCAGCGGTACAGCGCCAGCCGCAGGCGCATGGACGTGTCGAACTCAGGTGCGCGTCCGGCGCCCTCCGCATACCCGGCGAGGAGGTCGTCGTCCTCCTCCGCGTTCGCGAACAGGGCGAGCGAGACGAAGTCGGCCACCGGGTCGCCCCAGAACATCCGCTCGCCGTCGACGATCCCGCCGACGGTACGGGCGTCGGACTCCCCGTCGACGAGCAAGTTGCCCTGCCAGAGGTCGAAGTGGACCGGGGCGGGCCGGGTGACGTCGTCGAGGACGGGCGAGGCGGCGGCGAACAGCGCGCGGATTCCGGCCGTCGGGCGCGGCAGACGGGCGCGGTAGGTGTCCGCGTCGGCGAGGACGGCGTCGGTCATCGCGGTGAACGCCTGCCGCCAGGTCGGCGCCAACGGCCCCAGCGCCAGGCCCGGACAGCCGAACCCGCCGGGCCCCGTGACGTCGTGGACACGGGCGACGATCCGGCCCAGGTCGCGTCGGAGCCGACGCGTCTCGGCGGCCGGCATCGCGGGATCGGCGGCGAGCTCGTGCCACGGCCGCCCGGGGCACGCCGACATGATCACGTACGGCCCGGTCGGCGCGTCCGGGGCGAATTCGGCGTGGAGCACACGGGGCACGGGCGCCGCGACGTCCGCATGGGCGTAGAACGTTGCCTCGTTGACCAGCAGATCGTGCTCGTGGCTCATCAGCGTCCCGGCGACAGCGGGTGGCGGGACCTTTACCACCCATTCGTCGCCGTCGGTGAGAACGACCCGGGTGACGGTGTTGAACGTGCCTCCGGTGAGCCGCTCGCACGCGACGATCCGGTTCTCGGTCAGGCCGACCGACCGGAGCACGGCCGAGGTGATGTCCTCTCCTCGCATGGGTGGGTTTGTCCCTCCGTGTCATGACTTCAGCGGATCGGGGTGCCGGCAGGAGCGTTCACGGGATGATCACGGCACCATCACGATCGCACCGCACGCTCCTCCTTGTTGATCAGCGAACCAAATTTCGCTTCTAAAGTGAGCCGAATTCCCAACCCCGGCTCAGAGATACGGATACGGACCATGCGCTCCATCGCCATACGCCGCACTGCCCTTGCCGCCACCGCGGCATGCGTGGCGCTGCTCGCCACCGCCTGCGGCGGCTCGGATTCCGGTTCGGGTTCCGGTGACAAGGGGGCGGATGCCAAGGGCAAGGAGTCCGCCGCCGCGAAGCCGGCTGCCAAGGCGCTGACCGCGGACGAGCTGGAGAAGGCCGCTCTGGCACAGGGAGACGTCAAGGGCCACAAGATCGCCAAGGCCGCGGCCAAGGACATCATCGCGAAGAAGGACATCAAGGCCGAGAAGGAGGTCTGTGCCCCGTTCGCGAACGCGCTGATGGGGGCCGAGGTCGGTGACCCTGCGGCGTTCACCCGGCGGACGGTCGTCAGCGAGCCCAAGAAGGACAGCCTCAAGGACAGCGCGGACACCGAGAAGGCGTTCAAGGCGGCGTTCGACATCACGACGACGCAGCTCGCGCTCGGCACGTACGACGGCAAGGGCGCGGAGGAGTCGGTCACCGCCCTGCGGACCGCGGGCACCGAGTGCGCGGGCGGGTTCACCTTCACGGCGGCCGGCGAGAAGCAGAAGGTCGGCAAGATCACCGAGGCGCAGGTCGAGGCCGGCGAGGACGCGGCCGCCTGGACGGTGGAGCTGGGCGAGGGCAAGGACAAGCTCCAGGTCAAGCTCGTGGCGATGCGTCAGGGTGCCTCTTTCGCCTCGTTCTCCGCGATGAACCTGGCCGCGGCGGGCGTCGGCGGCGACTTCGAGCTGCCGACCGCGGTGGTCGAGGCCCAGGCCGCCAAGCTGGCGTAGCCGGTAGCCCGCTGCCTGTCGCCCGCTGCCCGTGGCCCGCCCGTCTCCGGTCCGGGGGAGTGCGGGCGCGGGGGACGGTCCGGGGGAGTGCGGAGTGCGGAGTGCGGGGCCGCGAGCGGCCCCGCCCCCGTCAGGGCAGCGGCGTCAGGGCAGCGGGACGAGCCTCACCACCGTCACGATCAGGACCGACCCGGACACGTAATAGAGCACGATCGCCCCGGCGACCGTCGCCTCCCGGCGGTCGCGCTCGCTCTTGACGGCCGTGGACCCGTGCCCGTACGGGTCCAGGCCCAGGGTGCGGGCCATCTCGTCCCGGAAGACCTCGCTTTCGCGCATCTTGGCCAGGGTGTCGTCGGCGGGCGGGGCGTAGGAGATGCGGAAACTCAAGCGACGGTCCGCCTCTCGGCCTCGTCCTGGGCCAGTCGGTCGAGGATCTTCTCGGCTTCCGGGTCGGGCACGGCCTCCAGCATCCAGTGCCGCATGACCGCCTGGATCTCACCCACCCCGGCATCGTTGATGGCGCGGTCGAACTCCTCGCGTCTCTCCTCGGGCAGCGCGGCCCGGATGGCCGGAATGCTGTTGGGCACGTCGACTTCGGCGCCGCCGACGAAGGTCTTCAGGGTTTCGCCCATGATTGCTCTCCCCGCTCTCCTTGCTCTCCACGCACGGCGCGCATGGCCTGCACGGCTCGTGCGGTCGACTCCCGCCCACCCATGCAGCGGTACGCGTGCACGGGTACGGCCGGTGCGTGGCCCGGTGCTCGGCTCACGGTAGCGCCAGGCGGCACGGCGGACGCGGAACGCGCACGATACGTTCGCCGTATGGCAGGAACATCATGGGACATAGCGTTGATCGGTGGGGCGTCGGGGATCGGCAAGAGCCGACTCGCCGCGCAACTGGCGGCCGAGCGGCACGCGTTCGTGGTCGAGTTCGACGACGTGGTGAGTGCGGTCGAGGCGATGACGACTGCCGAACACCACCCCGCCGTCCACCACTTCGATGACATTCCGGACGTCTCCCGGCTCCCCACCGACCAGGTGTTGGACCTTCAGATCGCCACTGCCCGTGCCCTGGAGCCCGCGGTGCTGGGCGTGGTCCGCAACCGCCTTACCGTCGACGTGCCCGCCGTCATCGAGGGCGACTACCTCACCCCGGCCGCCGCCGCCATGGCCGTCCGCGAGAGCAACGGCTCCGGCCGCCGGGTGCGGGTGGTGTTCCTGCACGAGGACGACCCGGAGCAGATCACCGCCAACTACGCGTCCCGGGAACCCGGCAGCGGCGAACAACGACACCGCGCACAGGTCAGCGCCGATTACTCGCGATGGCTCGCCGACGCGGCGGTCCGGCACGGCCTGCCGGTGGCCGAGTGCCGCCCCTGGGACACCCTCGCGGCGCGCGTGGGGCAGTTGTTGGGGTAGGAACGGACAGGACCCCACCGGCCGGAGGGCGACCACGAACCCTTCGGTCGAAGGGGCAACCCCCGCAGCCACCGGCCGGATCCGGCGGCCCCGCCGCGCTCAGCCACGTTCATGGAACCGCGGTGCGGCCACCCGGCCCCCGTCCGTTCGGCCGACCGGCGTTGTCATACCCCCGTCGTACGCTCGGCCCATGAGCGTTTCCGTCTACTACAGCGCCCGCCGCTCGGAGCCGTTGACCGGCCCCGAGACCGCCGCGATCGAACGCGTCGTCACCGCCCGTACGGCGTCGTTCCCCTACGACGACGAGGAGAGCCTTCACCTGTACGACGCGGACGGCGACGACCAGGACGACGAGATCCTCGCCGGCTCCACCAAACTGCCGAGCGATCCCGACAGATGGATGCCGGCGATCGCCCATGTGCTCGACTCCGTCACCGAGCTGCGCCGCGCCGTGGCCGACGCGCAGTGGCACGTGCACCTGGACGACGTCGACGTCCCCTGGGACGAGACCGAGGGCTACACCCTGCCGGGCCTGCCCGGCGCATAGCCCGCCGCCGAACCCACCCCCACCGGGGACGACCGGCCGCACGCAACGACGAGCCCCCGCCCGCGGCACATCGCGGACGGGGGCTGTCGGAACACGGTGACTACTTCTTCTTGCCCTGGTTCTTCACGGCCTCGATGGCGGCCTTCGCCGCATCCGGGTCGAGGTAGGTGCCGCCCGGCTTCACGGGGCGGAAGTCGGCGTCCAGCTCGTAGACGAGCGGGATGCCGGTCGGGATGTTCAGGCCCGCGATGTCGGCGTCGGAGATGCCGTCCAGGTGCTTGACCAGGGCGCGCAGGCTGTTGCCGTGGGCGGCGACCAGGACCGTGCGGCCGGCCAGCAGGTCCGGGACGATGCCGTCGTACCAGTACGGCAGCATGCGGACGACGACGTCCTTCAGGCACTCGGTGCGCGGGCGCAGCTCCGGCGGGATCGTCGCGTAGCGCGGGTCGTCGCTCTGCGAGAACTCGGTGCCGTCCTCCAGCGCGGGCGGCGGGGTGTCGTAGGAACGGCGCCAGAGCATGAACTGCTCCTCGCCGAACTCGGCAAGGGTCTGCGCCTTGTCCTTGCCCTGCAGTGCGCCGTAGTGGCGCTCGTTCAGCCGCCAGGAGCGGTGGACGGGGATCCAGTGGCGGTCGGCGGACTCCAGCGCGAGCTGGGCGGTGCGGATGGCGCGCTTCTGGAGGGAGGTGTGCAGGACGTCGGGGAGCAGGCCGGCGTCCTTCAGCAGCTCACCGCCGCGGACCGCCTCCTTCTCACCCTTCTCCGTGAGGTTGACGTCCACCCATCCGGTGAACAGGTTCTTCGCGTTCCACTCGCTCTCGCCGTGGCGGAGGAGGATCAGCTTGTACGGTGCGTCGGCCATGGCTCCGAGCGTAATCGAAGGCGTTCGGGCGCCGTGCGGCCGGTCAAGGGGCGGACAGGCGGGGAGGGGGGCGTCGATTGACGGTCGGCGTCAATTGACTGGCGATCCGGAATCCGGCATTCGTAATGTTCGGATCGTCGCCGGGCCTCTTACCGGCGATGTTCGTCGTTCCGTACGTCCTCGGGGGGAATTCCGTATGTCTGTCGCCGGTCTCGGACGGACCGCACGTGAATCCGTGTCCGGTCTCCCCAGGGAGTTCTGGTGGCTGTGGACCAGCACGCTGGTCAACCGTCTCGGCGCGTTCGTCGCGACGTTCATGGCGCTCTACCTGACCCTGGACCGGGGTTACTCGGCCTCGTACGCCGGTCTGGTGGCCGCGCTGCACGGGCTCGGAGGCGTGGTGTCCTCGCTCGGGGCGGGGGTGATGACCGACCGGCTCGGCCGCCGTCCCACGATGCTGATCGCGCAGACCTCGACCGCGGTGTCCGTGGCCGTGCTCGGGTTCATGGTCCACCCGGTGGCGATCGCTGCCGTCGCGTTCCTCGTCGGCATGGCGAGCAACGCCTCCCGGCCCGCGGTGCAGGCCATGATGGCCGACATCGTCCGGCCCGAGGACCGGGTGCGGGCGTTCTCGCTCAACTACTGGGCGATCAACCTCGGCTTCGCGGTCTCGTCGGCCGGGGCCGGGTTCGTCGCCGAGTACAGCTATCTCGCCGGTTTTCTCGGTGAGGCCGCGATGACGCTGGCCTGCGCGGTCGTCGTCTTCGCCAAGGTGCCCGAATCACGGCCCGAGGAGACGGCGGCGCCCGGCCGGGCCGCCCGCGGCGACGTGGACGAGGTCCGGCTCTCCACCGTGCTGCGCGACGGACGCTTCATGGGTGTCGTCGGGCTGTCCTTCGTGATCGCGCTGATCTTCCAGCAGGGGTACGTGGGACTGCCGGTGGCCATGGGGGCGGACGGGTTCTCCAGCTCCGACTTCGGTACGGCCGTCGCCGTCAACGGAGTGCTGATCGTGGTGCTCCAGATCCCGGTCACCCGCTTCATCGAGCACCGCGATCCGCGTCGGCTGCTCGTCGTGTCGTCGTTGCTGGCGGGATACGGCTTCGGGCTCACGGCCTTCGCCGGGTCCGTAGCCGTGTACGCGCTGACCATCTGCGTCTGGACGGTCGCCGAGATCGTCAATTCGCCGATCCAGAGCAGCCTGGTGGTCCGGCTCTCGCCCGCCCGGGGCCGGGGCCGGTACCAGGGCATGTACACGATGTCCTGGTCCGCCGCCGCGCTGATCGCGCCGCTGATGTCGGGCGTGGTCATCGACCGCTTCGGGGCGGAGTGGCTGTGGGGGGCGTGCGCGGTCCTGGGCACCGGGGCGGCGCTCGGCTACTGGCTGCTGATGCGGAACCTGCCGGGGGAGACGGCGGCGAAGGCCGAAACCGGCCGCGTGGCGGAGACGGGCGGTGGCGCACGGAGCGAGCGGCGGCAGCCCGTCCCCGAGCAGTCGCCCCCCAAGCAGTCGACCCCCGGGCAGCCTCCCGCGAAGGCGTCCGTGGAGGCGTCCGCGAAGGTTGGCTGACCGGCATCTCGCATCCGGCCGGCATGCGACGACGGCCCCTGCACGGCGGTGCGGGATCGTCAGCCCGCACCCGGGACGCCTCCCGCACCCGGGACGCGTCCCGCACCTGACACGTGCCTCCCGCCCCGGCACACGCCCCGCACACGGCGGTGCCCCGCACACGGCGGTGCCCCGCACACGGCGGTGCCCCGTGCGGAGGGGATCGTCTCCGCACGGGGCACCCGTTCCGCTTCGTGGCGGCCGGTCAGCCGCAGCAACCGCCGCACTGGCACGGGGCCCCGGACTGGCAGCCGCAGCCGCAGCCCGAGCCGCAGCCGCAGGCGCCGAGCAGGGGCAGGTGCACCGCGTCGGCGGGGGCCTCCTGCCGCGGGTCGGTCGTGGGGGAATCGGCCATGGGTCCTCCTCAAGGCGTACGACAGGGCCGTGCGCCGACTACGACGCGCGCACGGCCGGGGCGTACGGCCAAGGCGTTCCGCCCCACCCCATTGGATGCCCAACCGGGCGGGCGCATCAACGGCGCACACGCGCAGAACGCATGTGCGACATTCGCGCGACCGCGTGCGCCCGTCACCCCCGTCACCCCTCGCCGGGAGTCAAGTCGCCCGGGACTCGCCCGGGAGCCCTCCGCTCCCGCTTACGCGCCCTCCACCGGAGTCTGCTGCTGGATCTCGTCCGCGTGCTCGCCCGTGACCAGGTAGACCACGCGCTTGGCGACCGACACCGCGTGGTCCGCGAAGCGCTCGTAGTAGCGGCCGAGCAGGGTCACGTCGACGGCGGTCTCGATCCCGTGCTTCCAGCGGTCGTCCATCAGGTGCTGGAACAGCGTGCGGTGCAGCAGGTCCATCTCGTCGTCGTCCTGCTCCAGCTGGAGCGCGAGGTCGACGTCCTTGGTGATGATCACCTCGGCCGCCTTGGCCATCAGGCGCTGGGCCAGCTGCCCCATCTCCAGGATGGTCGCGTGCAGGTCGCCCGGCACCGCGGACGCCGGGAACCGCAGCCGGGCGAGCTTGGCCACGTGCTGGGCGAGGTCGCCCGAGCGCTCCAGGTCGGCACTCATCCGCAGCGAGGTGACCACGATCCGCAGATCGGTCGCCACCGGCTGCTGCCGGGCGAGCAGGGCGATGGCCCGCGCCTCCAGGTCGTGCTGGAGGTCGTCGACCTTCTGGTCCGCGGCGATCACGCTCTCCGCGAGCTTGAGATCGGCATCGAGCATGGACGTCGTCGCCCGGCCGATGGCCGACCCGACGAGCCGGGCCATCTCGACCAGCCCCTCACCGATCGAGTCGAGTTCCTCGTGGTAGGCGTCACGCATGGAAGTCCCTCTCCAGTCCTCTGTGCAATGCCGGGGCCTGCTGTGAACCCCACGCTGCCACCATGGGCGGCGTACGCGTCGCCTTCCGGCCGCGCAAGTGAACCGCTTCTTGCTCCTCGGTGAACTCTGGGCGACGAGTGTTCGGACAGGCACTCGGATGGCTGGGAGAGTCCTCCCGGACCCGCATAACCTTGACGTATGGACGTGAACGCGGCAGTCGCCGCAGCTGCGGCGATCGGCGGTGCGTGTACCGGCGTGATCGCCATGCTCGCGTTCCGCTGGAGCGAGCGCGACCAGAAGAAGCCGACGCGCACCTCCCTGCGACCCGACGGCAACGCGGCCCTTCCCCCGGGCGTGGACACGGTGCTGTCCGTGCTCAGCTCCTCCGCGGTCGTGCTCGACGAGAGCGACAGCGTGGTCAAGGCCAGCTCCGCCGCCTACGCGCTGGGACTGGTCAGGGGCGGGCGGCTCGCCGTCGACGCGATGCTGAACATGGCCAGGGACACCCGCCGCGACGGTGAGATACGGCAGGTCGAACTGGACCTTCCCCGGCGCGGCACGGGTCGCGGCGAGGCCCTGGCGGTCTCCGCCCGGGTCGCCCCGCTGGGCTCCCGGCTGGTGCTGCTGCTTGTGGAGGACCTCACCGAGGCCCGCCGCATAGAAGCGGTACGGCGCGACTTCGTCGCCAACGTCAGCCACGAGCTCAAGACCCCGGTCGGCGCGCTCTCGCTGCTGTCCGAGGCCGTGATGGACGCCGCCGACGACCCGGAGGCGGTGGAGCGGTTCGCGGGGCGGATGCAGATCGAGGCGACCCGGCTGACCAACCTCGTGCAGGAGATCATCGACCTCTCCCGGGTGCAGAACGACGACCCGCTGGAGGATGCCGAGCCGGTACGGGTGGACGAGCTGGTGGCCGAGGCCATCGACCGCTGCCGTCAGCAGGCCGGCTCGAAGCAGATCACCATGGCGGCGGGCGGTACCGCGGAGCTCCGCATCTGGGGCAACCGCGGTCAGCTCGCCGCGGCGCTCGGCAACCTCGTCGAGAACGCCGTCAACTACAGCCCCGCCCGTACCCGAGTGGGCATCGCCGCCCGGCGCGTGTCCGTACCCGGCGGGGACCAGATCGAGATAGCGGTGACCGACCAGGGCATCGGCATCTCGGAGAAGGACCGCGAGCGGGTCTTCGAACGCTTCTACCGCGTCGACCCGGCCCGCTCACGGGCCACCGGTGGCACCGGCCTCGGCCTCGCCATCGTCAAGCATGTGGCCGCCTCGCACGGCGGGGAGGTCACGGTCTGGAGCTCGGAGGGCCAGGGCTCCACCTTCACCCTGCGGCTGCCCGAGGCGATCGCCGCACGGGAACGGGACCGCAGCTCGGGCGGACCGCTCATCGTCAATGGCGACGAGGGCCCGCACGGGCCCGCTCACCCCGACACCCTTGAACCATTCCCTGCCCCGGAGGTCCTTCCGTGACCCGAGTGCTCGTCGTCGAGGACGAGGAATCCTTCAGCGACGCCCTGTCCTACATGCTCCGCAAGGAGGGTTTCGAAGTCGCCATCGCGGCCACGGGACCGGACGGCCTTGACGAGTTCGAGCGCAACGGCGCCGATCTCGTCCTGCTCGACCTGATGCTGCCGGGCCTGCCCGGCACCGAGGTCTGCCGTCAGCTGCGCAGCAGGTCCAACGTCCCCGTCATCATGGTCACGGCCAAGGACAGCGAGATCGACAAGGTCGTCGGCCTGGAAATAGGAGCCGACGACTACGTCACCAAGCCGTTCTCCTCGCGGGAGCTGGTGGCCCGCATCCGCGCGGTGCTGCGCCGCCGCGGCGAGCCGGAGGAGGTCACGCCGGCCGCCCTGGAGGCGGGTCCGGTCCGGATGGACGTGGACCGCCACGTCGTCACGGTCTCCGGCGGCAAGGTCGACCTCCCGCTCAAGGAGTTCGACCTGCTGGAGATGCTGCTGCGCAACGCGGGCCGGGTCCTGACCCGCATGCAGCTCATCGACCGGGTCTGGGGCGCCGACTACGTGGGCGACACCAAGACCCTCGACGTGCACGTCAAGCGCCTGCGGGCCAAGATCGAGCCCGACCCGGGGGCGCCGCGCTTCCTGGTGACGGTGCGGGGCCTGGGGTACAAGTTCGAGCCGTAGACCGGCCCGCACATGCGACGGCGGAGGGCGCCCCCCCGAAAGGGAGGGCGCCCTCCGCCGTGATGTGGTAAACGCGCGGCGCTCCGGGCCTCCGGTCCGCGCGGGCCGGACTCAGTCCTGCGACGGGACGCCGGACTCGCCGTCGCCCGGGACGTCCGTGTCGCTCTCGGAGCCGGGCTGGCCCGCCCCCGCGGTCGCCGAGCCGGAGGGCGTGTTGGACGGCGACGTGGCCGGCTTCGACGGGGCCGTCGGCAGCGAGCTCGGGCCGAAGCCCGTGAAGAAGCTGGTCGCCGGGACGACGAGCACGCCGAGCGGGACCTCGCCGGTGGTGCTGAACTTGAAGACGACGTTCTGCACGCTGCCGTTCTTGGCGGCCTCGCGGCCGTTCTCGATCACGGCCGAGGCGTTGCCCTTGCCGCCGAGCACCACACTGCCGCCGGCGGGGACCTCGATGGGCCCGCTGCCCTTGGCCGCGTGCAGCTTCACCGAGGCGCTCGTGCCCGGCAGCGAGACGGTGTCCAGGGTCTGCTTCTGGGTCCCGTTGTTGAAGAGCGTCGCGGAGACGACGGCGGGGCCCTCCGCGTCGCGCTCGGGCTGTGTGATCAGGTTGGCGTTCTGGACGCTGATGTCACCCGAGGTGGTGGCGGCGCTGTCCGGCCTGACCTGGAGCGTCGCTGCGTCATTGCCCGCACCGCACGCGGCGAGCGAGGCGATCGAGAACACGATGGCGGTGGCGGCGAGGGCGCCGTGTCGAAGGCTGCGGCTCACGGCGGCGGCAACTCCTTGAACGTGTCGGTCTGCGGACGGGGGAACGGGCGACTGTAAAGCCGCCCTAAGCGAGTGTCAGCGGCCTTAGGCTACCGAGCCGTCCCTCCCGCCCCGCACCCGACCCGCCTCTATGGGCCGACGCACTCCCCGAAGACGCTTCCGGGGGCGCCTCGTGCGAAGGCCCCGCCCGCCGCTCGCGGCCGGGCGGGGTTTAGCGGACCGGCGAACTCCGACGTACTCCGAAACGGCCGTCACGTGCCGTTCACATATCGCCGGTGATCAATTCATGAAGTGTGCCGGGAGCGCGGTACGGGGCATGGCGTATTCCGTGCGCATTAGTTGCGCGCGGCGCGGAGTTGATCAATTTCATTGATCACCCGCACGTGCATCCGTACGGGTGATCGACGCTCGAACGGAGTGAGGAAAGTCAATCACCGAGAACCCGGCAAAATGGGACATCAAGTCGCTTCGGAGGGGGGTTCGGGGGCGTGCGACGTGCGTGTTTCGCCGTGCCCGCGCAGCCGCTCCGACCTGCGAATACCGCCCCGCATCAACTGTCCGCAGCACGTACGTGTTGCTGTTGTCAAGCCCCGAGATATGCCCTGACCTGCGAAAACGCCATTCAGGAGTGGCTGTTCTCGTGTTACCCTTGATAGCCACGGAAGGGGTACCTGTCACATGACGTTCAAGGTTGGCGACACCGTGGTCTATCCCCATCACGGGGCCGCGCTGATCGAGGCTATCGAAACTCGCCAGATCAAAGGCGTGGACAAGACCTACTTGGTGCTCAAGGTCGCCCAGGGCGACTTGACGGTTCGTGTGCCGGCGGACAATGCGGAGTTCGTGGGTGTGCGCGACGTGGTCGGGCAGGACGGGCTGGACCGGGTCTTCGAGGTGCTGCGTGCACCGTATGCCGAGGAGCCGACGAACTGGTCCCGTCGTTACAAGGCAAATCTGGAAAAGCTCGCCTCCGGCGATGTCATCAAGGTCGCCGAAGTGGTTCGCGACCTGTGGCGTCGTGAGCGTGAGCGCGGACTCTCCGCGGGTGAGAAGCGAATGCTGGCCAAGGCCCGCCAGATTCTGGTGAGCGAACTCGCTCTCGCGGAGAACACGAACGAGGACAAGGCCGAGGCTCTGCTCGACGAGGTACTCGCGTCCTGAACCGGCTCGTGCCGGTCATGAAAAATGTACTGCGGTGCCCGCTGACAGCCGTATTCACGGTATGTCGGTCGGGCGCTGCGGCATGTCCGGAATCGGTGCGCCCGGAATCGCCGTGTCCGGAAATGGCAGTCGGATGCGACGGGATGCGCGAATGGCCGCCGTCCCGGGTGCCGGTATTCCGGGTGTCGCACTCCGGTCGAGTCGACGGGCACGCGATCGACAGGCGTGCGGCGGCGCGTTCGGCGGACGGAGCGGCGTGGAGCCGGCGTCGTCCGAATTCGGCCATGCTGTGGCCTGAACGCGACGACAGCGGCCCGGCTCACCCGTGCGTTGGCTTCAGCGGCGATCCCCCCGATACTTTGCTCGCGATCTTGTCCAGCCGATCCGAGCGGCCGGGGCGGGTTGTCCGGCCTCGACCGGGTGTCACGGAAAGGGCCCGGTCGAGTCCAGGTGTGGCGCCCGGCTCGCTTCTGGCCATACCCACGTCGGTCGTGGAGACAAACATGCCGAAGCTCCGGAGTGCAATCGATGTCTGATCAATCGCGTCCGAACCGCACTGCCGCCGTGATCCCCGCGGCCGGCCGCGGGGTCCGGCTCGGCCCGGGCGCCCCCAAGGCGCTCCGCGCGCTGGGCGGGACGCCGATGCTCATCCACGCGGTACGGGCCATGGCGGCGTCCCGTTCCGTCTCGCTGGTCGTCGTCGTGGCGCCGCCGGACGGTGCCGCCGAGGTGAAGAACCTGCTGAACGAGCACGCGCTGCCCGAGCACACCGACTACGCCGTCGTGCCCGGTGGTGACACCCGGCAGGAGTCGGTGCGCCTCGGCCTCGACGTCCTGCCCGACGACGTCTCCGTCGTCCTCGTCCACGACGCGGCCCGCCCGCTGGTGCCGGTCGACACCGTGGACGCGGTGATCGCGGCGGTGCGCGAGGGCGCGCCCGCCGTCGTTCCGGCGCTGCCGCTCGCCGACACGGTCAAGGAGGTCGAACCCGGGGCGCCGGGGGAGCCGGAGCCGGTGCTCGGTACGCCCGAGCGGGCCCGGCTGCGCGCGGTGCAGACCCCGCAGGGCTTCGACCGCGGCACGCTCGTGCGCGCACACGACACCGTCGCCGTCGGAGGCGAGGGGGCCACGGACGACGCGGGCATGGTGGAGCGGCTCGGGGAGCCCGTCGTGGTCGTCCCCGGGCACGAGGAGGCGTTCAAGGTGACCCGGCCGCTGGATCTGGTGCTGGCCGAGGCGGTACTCGCGCGCAGGAGGGCGAACGATGGCTTCTGAGGAAACGGTTCCCGAGCGGACGGCCGGGGACGGGACGGCCGCCGGGGCGCGGACCGGTCCGGTGATCCCGCTCGTCGGGATCGGCACCGACATCCACGCCTTCGAGGAGGGGCGCGAACTGTGGTGCGCGGGACTGCTCTGGGAGGGCGAGGGGTCGGGCCTGGCGGGGCACTCCGACGCCGATGTCGTCGCGCACGCCGCGTGCAACGCGCTGTTCTCCGCGGCGGGCCTCGGTGACCTCGGGCAGCACTTCGGGACCGGGCGGCCCGAGTGGTCGGGTGCCGCCGGGGTGACTCTGCTGACCGAGGCGGCGCGGATCGTGCGGGCCGAGGGCTTCGAGATCGGGAACGTCGCCGTCCAGGTCGTCGGCGTACGGCCGAAGATCGGCAAGCGGCGGGACGAGGCGCAGCGGGTGCTGACGGCGGCCGTGGGAGCTCCCGTCTCGCTCTCCGCGGCCACCTCCGACGGGCTCGGTTTCACGGGGCGCGGCGAGGGTCTCGCCGGTATCGCGACGGCATTGGTCTACCGCGTCGGCTGACCCGTCGTACGCCCCCGGACCGGGGACACTCGCCGTCCCCCTTTTTTGCGTACCGCTTGCACCGTGTCGGTCGTCGAGCCCGGCGCGGGGAGAGCGCCGCCACCGGGGTGCTGCCGGGCGTGCCCGTACCGGCCGGGGCGAGAAGCAGTTCCTCCGTACGGGCCGCAGCAGGAAGCAGGAGGAGCGAAAGTGAGTTGGGATACGCACAGGAGCACCACCGACCCGCACCCGGAGGACGCAACGCCATGACCGCCGCACTCCCCGACGAACTCAAGGCGCTTCTCGACACGCCGGTCTTCGTCACCATCGCCACGATCCAGCCGGACGGCAGCCCGCAGCTCTCCCCGGTGTGGGTGAAGCGCGACGGCGACGACGTCCTCGTCTCCACGACCGTCGGCCGCCGCAAGGAGCGCAACCTGCGCCGTGACCCCCGCGTCTCCGTCGTCGTGCAGCCCTTCGCCGCGCCGTACACCTACGCCGAGATCCGCGGCAGCGCCACGCTCACCACCGAGGGAGGCGAGGAGCTGATCGACGAGCTGTCCGTGAAGTACACCGGCAAGAAGTACGCGGAGTTCAACACGGCGGCCGCCGACGACGACGAGCGCGTGGTCGTCCGGATCACCCCGCGCAAGGTCGTCGGACGCGTCTGAGGCACCCACCGGCGCGCATCGCTTCTCACGAAGTGGTCCCCGCGATCCCCCGAGGGGTCGCGGGGCACTGGTGCGCGCCCACTACCCTTGTGGCGTGACTATTCGCCTGTACGACACCAGCGCCCGGCAGATTCGTGACTTCGTCCCGCTCGCGGCGGGCTGTGTCTCGATCTACCTCTGTGGCGCGACCGTCCAGGCAGCCCCGCACATCGGGCACATCCGGTCCGGGCTGAGTTTCGACATCATGCGCCGCTGGTTCGAGTACCGCGGCTACGACGTCACGTTCGTCCGCAACGTCACCGACATCGACGACAAGATCATCGCGAAGTCGGCCGAGCAGGGCCGCCCGTGGTGGGCCATCGGTTACGAGAACGAGCGGGCGTTCAACGCCGGATACGACACGCTGGGCTGCCTCCCGGTCACGTACGAACCGCGCGCGACCGGCCACATCACCGAGATGATCGAGATGATGCGGGGCCTGATCGAACGCGGTCACGCCTACGCGGCCGACGGCAACGTCTACTTCGACGTGCGCTCCTTCCCCGGCTACCTGGAGCTCTCCAACCAGGACCTCGACGATCTGCGTCAGCCGTCCGGCGAGGGCGAGACCGGCAAGCGGGACCCGCGCGACTTCGCGATGTGGAAGGCGTCCAAGCCGGGCGAGCCGAGCTGGGAGACCCCCTGGGGCCGCGGCAGGCCCGGCTGGCACCTGGAGTGCTCCGCGATGGCGCACAAGTACCTCGGCACCGCCTTCGACATCCACGGCGGCGGCATCGACCTGGTCTTCCCGCACCACGAGAACGAGATCGCCCAGGCCAAGGCGTTCGGCGACGAGTTCGCGAAGTACTGGGTGCACAACGGCTGGGTCACCATGTCCGGCGAGAAGATGTCGAAGTCGCTCGGCAACTCGGTGCTGGTCGGCGAGATGGTCAAGGCGTGGCGCCCGATCGTGCTGCGCTACTACCTCGGCACCCCGCACTACCGGTCGATGATCGAGTACAGCGAGGAGGCCCTGCGCGAGGCCGAGTCCGCGTTCGCGCGGATCGAGGGCTTCGTGCAGCGCGTCGTCGAGAAGGCGGGCGGCGAGGTCGCCCCGGCCGACGAGGTGCCGCCGGCCTTCGCCGAGGCGATGGACGACGACCTGGGCGTCCCGCAGGCGCTCGCGATCGTCCACACCACGGTTCGGCAGGGCAACTCCGCGCTGGCCGCCGACGACAAGGAGGCCGCCGTCGCACGGCTCGCGGAGGTCCGGGCCATGCTCGGCGTCCTCGGGCTCGACCCGCTGGAACCGCACTGGGCCGGTGAGGCCGACCGCGGCGAGGACCTGCACGGGGTCGTGGACACGCTCGTCCGCCTGGTCCTGGACCAGCGCGAGGCGGCCCGCGCCCGCAAGGACTGGCCCGCCGCCGACGCCATCCGGGACCAACTGGGCCAGTCCGGGCTGGTCATCGAGGACAGCCCGTCCGGCCCGCGCTGGACTCTCGGCCCGCGCCAGTAGGCCGCCCGTGTGCCGTCCGGCGTCCCGGGCGGCACACTTCTTATACGTACGCATGTCTGAGCAGCAACGAAACAGGTAGGTCATGGCCGGGAACAGCCAGCGCAGGAACCGCCGCACGTCCAACAAGAAGGGCGCGCAGGTCGGCAGCGGTGGGCAGCGACGCCGTGGCCTGGAGGGCAAGGGCCCGACGCCGCCCGCCTCCGCCCGCAAGGGTCACGTGAAGAACCGGATCGCCAACGCCCAGGCCAAGCAGGCCGCCCGCCGCCGCCCCGCCCCGCGCCGTGGCGGCGCCAAGGGCACCTCCGAGATGGTCGTCGGCCGCAACCCGGTCTACGAGGCCCTGCGCGACGGCGTCCCCGCGACAACCCTCTACGTCCAGCAGCACATCGACAACGACGAGCGGGTCCGCGACGCGCTCCGGCTCGCCGGCGAGCGCGGCAACATCAACCTGATGGAGGCCCCGCGCGCCGAGCTGGACCGGATGACGAACGGCCTGAACCACCAGGGCCTCGTCCTTCAGGTCCCGCCGTACGAGTACGCGCACCCGGAGGACCTGACCGCCGCCGCGTACGACAACGGCGAGGAGCCGCTGATCGTCGCCCTCGACGGCGTCACCGACCCGCGCAACCTGGGCGCCATCGTCCGTTCCGTCTCGGCGTTCGGCGGCCACGGCGTGGTCGTGCCGGAGCGGCGCGCGGCCGGGATGACGGCAGGGGCCTGGAAGTCCTCGGCGGGTACCGCCGCCCGTACGCCGGTCTCCCGGGTGACCAACCTGACCCGTGCCCTGGAGGGCTACCAGAAGGCCGGTCTCACGGTCGTCGGCCTCGCCGCCGACGGCGAGCACACCGTCGAGGACCTGGAGGCGCTCGGCGGCCCGGTCGTCGTCGTCATCGGCAGCGAGGGCAAGGGCCTGGGCAGGCTCGTCGGCGAGACCTGCGACTACCGGGTCCGCATCACGATGCCGGGCGGCGCCGAATCGCTGAACGCCGGAGTCGCGGCCGGGATCGTGCTCTACGAGGCCGCGCGGCGCCGGGCCTGAGGTTCGGTCCCGGCGGGGCCGCCCGGCCCCGCCGCCCCGCCCGGCCGGCATTGACGGGTCTCGGACACATCGGGCCCGTCAAGGCAGTGTCCTAACCACCCATCACTCGGTTAGATGAGTGTGGACACCAGAACGCCTCGGTTCGACGAACTACCCGCCCTGAGCATGACCAAGGTGGACTGCGACCCAGCGCAGGTCATCGTCAACCACGCCAGCTTCCGGGTGCAGCTCGCGCCCGGCCAGCGCGCCCGGCTGCGCGGGCTGGCCCCCGCGGGCGTGCCCAGGATCCCCGCCATGAGCCGTCCCGTCGGAGCGGGGCGCGGCAGGCGCGCGCCCGTCGTGTGGAGCGGCAGGTCCGCTCCCGGTGACCCCGGCGCCACCGGACTCCTCCAGGCGGTGCGGGACTCCACCGTCGGCCGTCCGGCCACCGCGTACGACGCCTTCGACGCCTCCTTCGAGCGCTACGCCGACCGGTCCGGTGACAGGCCCGGCGACGCGGGCCGCCCCGGCCCGTCCGGTCACGAGTTCGACGGCGGGCTCGGCACGGGCGGTACCCAGCTCATCGAGTGTCTGGAGGAGACCCAGCCCAACCCCGTGGTCGGCACGCCCCAGCAGCCGGGCCGGTTCGGCGACGGCCCCCTGCTGCCGCCGATGCGCCGGGCGGTCGGCGCCTACGACCCGGTCGATCCCGGGCCGTACGACGGCGACGCCCCCGAGTACGGGAACGCGTACGAGGAGGACGGGCGCGAGGACCCGGAGGCCCGGGACCGGCGCCAGGGCGGCGACGCCGTACGGCACGCCTACTACCCCGGGCGCCGCATGAACCTCGGTGTGGTGCTGCTGCCCCTGCGGGTCTTCCTCGGTTTCATCTCGATCTACGCCGGCATGGGCAAGCTGTGCGACCCGCTGTACTTCGACGGCGGCGAGCGCGGCTCCATGGTCAAGTGGCTGAACTCGCTGCACCCGTGGGCGATGGCCGAGCCGCTGCGCGACTTCGCACTCTCGCATCCCGTGGGCGCCGGACTCACCGTCGCCTTCCTCCAGGTCGTCGTCGGCGTCCTCACCGTCCTCGGCCTGTGGCAGCGCGTCGCCGCCTTCGTCGGGGCGCTGCTCTCCGCCGCCCTGCTGGTCACCGTCAGCTGGCGCAGTGTCGCCGTCTACGACGCGCCCGACATCATCTACCTCGCCGCCTGGAGCCCGCTGATCATCGCGGGCGCCCCCGTCTATTCCCTCGACGGGCGGCTGGCCGGTGAGGCGTGGCGGACGCTCGGCCCGCGCTCGCCGATCTGGGACCTCCGTCGCCGGGTGCTGCGCCGGGGCTCCGCCGTCGCCACCGTGGTCGTCGGCCTCACCCTGCTTGTGGGTTCGATGCTCGGCGGCGCGGTCCGTTCGTCCGGGGTCGTGACCGTGCCGGGGCCGCACAGCAACCCGACGAACCAGCTCCCCGGCTCCCCGCTGCCGGAGAAGTCCCGCAGCAGTGCCTCGCACACCCCCGAGGGGCGCACCCCTTCGCCGTCCCGCAGCGGCGTCGCCGCCTCCCCGACCGCGGGGGCGTCCACGCCGCCCGCCGGTTCCGGGCGCGAGCAGGGCCGGTCGGCCGCCGGTGCCGGACAGCCCAGCGAGACCCAGGGCGCCGTCCAGCAGGCCCCGCAGCAGACGGCCCCGCAGCAGCCCCCGTCCACCAGCTCCGGCCCGAGCTCCTCGGGCTCCACGGGCACCGGCGGAGGCCCCACGGGTGGTTCCTCGGACGATGGCGACTCCACGCCCGGCGACACGTCCGGTGCCGGGCAGAACCCGATCGGCGGCCTGCTCGGCTGAGCCGCCCGTCGCCCGCTCACGACGAGGGGCGGTCACCGGATCCCCTCCGGCGACCGCCCCTCGGCGCGCCCGCTCTCGTGCGCGTTCTCGTGTTTGTTCGCGCGCCCGCTCTCGTGCACGTTCGCGTGCGCGTGCCTGTGTCCGGCCGTCTACTGGCCGTCGAGTTCCTTGGCGGCCTCGGTCAGGTCCTTCGCCGTGTCGATGGCCCGCCAGTACGCCCCGTGCGGCAGCGGATATCCGGCGAGCCTGCGCTCGCGGGCGAGCTTCGGGAACGTTGTCCGCTCGTGGTCGCCGCGGTCCGGCAGCATGGTGGTGAAGGCGGGGGAGAAGACGTAGACACCGGCGTTGATCAGGTACGGCGACGGTGGCGCCTCGATGAAGTCGGTGATGTGGCCGAACGCGTCCGTCTCGACCGCGCCCCACGGGATACGGGGACGGGCCAGGGCCAGGGTGGCGCTCGCGTCGCGTTCCGCGTGGAAGGCGGCCATCTCGCGCAGCGAGAAGCGCGTCCAGATGTCGCCGTTGGTGGCGTACCAGGGCTGGGCCGGATCGGGCAGCCTGGCGGCGGCGTACTTCAGCCCGCCGCCGCGGCCCAGGGGCTCGGTCTCCACGACGGTCGTCACGTGCAGCGGCAGCACCGCCGAGTCCAGCCACTCCTGCAGCACCTCGGCCAGATGACCGCACGACACCACGACATCGGTCACGCCCTCGGCGGCCAGCCAGGAAAGCTGATGGCCGATGATCGGTGTCCCGGTGCCCGGGATCTCGACCATCGGCTTGGGGCGGTCATCTGTGTACGGGCGCAGCCGTGATCCCTGGCCACCTGCCAGGATCACGGCCTGCGTCGGATACGTATGCATACCAGGCACGATAGGCGGTGCCCGGTGTCGTGGTGTCCGGCCCCGGCGCCGTACGGCCGGTGCCGGGGCGCCGGGCGGCCCGGCGACTGAGGCCCGGTGGTGCGCGGCCCGGTGGCGCGCGGGCGCGCAGGCTGACGGGTACGGGCCCGTCGGCGGGTCAGCTGAACTGTGCGACGCCCGAGGCGAACGACGTGTCGCAGACGGGGCGGGAGAACCGGTGGGCGCGCGTCGGGCCGTAGTGCTCGACCGCCGCACGGCCCAGCGCCTTCGCGATCGACATGCAGTGCCGGGCGAGCGAGGGGCGGCCCTCGACGGAGCGCTGGAGGTCCGTCAGGGCGACGCCCGGGTCCTCCTCCCGGAGCTCCAGGAGCAGGCGGTCGCGGAGCACGTCCTGCGGGGCGCGCGTCTCGGCGCGCTTCGAGACGTCCTGGGCCGACGCGGCCAGGACCTGCGGCTCGGAGTCGTGCGATGCCCACGGCACGCTGGTGACGGCGAGGGTTCCGGACAGGACCATCACGACGGGCAGTACGAGGGCGAGGGATCGGCCGATGCGGCGAGCGGTGTGGGTCACGCAGCGAGCGTAGCGGGCGGTAATGGAACGGCGACACCTTGTCACCCTTGCGGGGGATGGTTCGGGGGTGTTTTTCGATTTCCTCGTTGACGCCGAGCGGTGGAGCACCCGGAGCGGAAGGGGATTCGGTGCCACGCGGATTCAAACCCGGAGCCGGCCCGTGGCGCGCGAACGGCCCCGCACGAGGAAACGTGCGGGGCCGCCGTGGGAGCCGGGGCGTGCGTGCGTGCGTCGGCGTCAGTCGGTGAGGCGCGCACCCGTCGAGGTCGAGAAGACGTGCAGCTCGTCCGGACGCGGCACGACGTGCAGCTTGGTGCCCTTCTCCGGGACGGCGCGGCCGCCGACGCGGACGACCAGGTCCTTGTCCTCGCTGCCGACCTTCGCGGAGCCGTAGACGTAGCCGTCGGCGCCGAGCTCCTCGACGACGTTGACCGAGACGGCCAGGCCGGCCGGGGAGTCGGAGCTGTCCTTCGTGAGCGACTTCGCGGCGGCGCCGCCGTGCTCGACGATGTCGAAGTGCTCGGGGCGGATGCCGACCGTGACGGTCGTGTCGCCCTTGTCCGCGGCGGCCTTGAGCGCCTCGCGGGAGACCGGGACGACGCTGTTGCCGAACTTCACGCCGCCGTCGGTGATCGGGACCTCGACCAGGTTCATGGCCGGGGAGCCGATGAAGCCGGCCACGAAGAGGTTCGCCGGCTTGTCGTACATGTTGCGCGGCGAGTCGACCTGCTGGAGCAGACCGTCCTTGAGGACCGCGACCCGGTCGCCCATGGTGAGGGCCTCGACCTGGTCGTGCGTGACGTACACGGTCGTGATGCCCAGACGGCGCTGGAGCGAGGCGATCTGCGTACGGGTGGAGACACGGAGCTTGGCGTCGAGGTTCGACAGCGGCTCGTCCATGAGGAAGACCTGCGGCTCACGCACGATGGCGCGGCCCATCGCGACACGCTGGCGCTGACCACCGGAGAGCGCCTTCGGCTTGCGGTCCAGGTACTGGGTGAGGTCCAGCATCTTGGCGGCCTCTTCGACCTTCGCCCGGATGTCGGTCTTGTTGACACCGGCGATCTTGAGCGCGAAGCCCATGTTGTCCGCGACGGTCATGTGCGGGTAGAGCGCGTAGTTCTGGAACACCATGGCGATGTCCCGGTCCTTCGGCGGCAGGTGCGTGACGTCGCGGTCGCCGATGCGGATGGCGCCGCCGTTGACGTCCTCAAGCCCCGCGAGCATGCGCAGGGAGGTCGACTTGCCACAACCGGAAGGACCGACGAGGACGAGGAACTCACCGTCTGCGATGTCGATCTCCAGCTGGTCCACGGCCGGCTTCGTGGAGCCGGGGTAGACGCGGGACGCCTTGTCGAACGTGACACTGGCCATGCTGAATCTTCTCCTCCACCGGCAGGAACGTGCCGGACGATCCGAGTAGGGAGTGGAGTGGTCTGGTCCACTTGGGCGAATCCCCAGCGACGCTACCTGGACATGTGGAATCTGTCAGCAGTTCGAAGGGAGGGAAAATCCGGAACCTGGCACGCGGCGGTGTTGGTTACACTGCTCCGGCACGCCTCCTTAGCTCAGCTGGCCAGAGCAACGCACTTGTAATGCGTAGGTCGTCGGTTCGAATCCGACAGGGGGCTCGGCGAGAAGCCCAGATCGGATGCGCTCCGAGCTGGGCTTCTTTCGTTCAGCGGACGCGGCGGCGGCGTCGGGAGCGGGCCGCGCGGGTGTCTGCGGTCTCGGTTCCGGTCTCAGCTGGGGCTTCGGCCGGGGCCCGTGGGGACGGTACGAAGAACTCGCAGGGCCGGTCAGGATTGCAGGGCCGCGTCCAGGTACTCCTGTACCGGCCCGAACAGCTCGTGGGGCACGTACTGCGGGATCTCGCCGTGGGCGACCCAGGCGAGCTCGGCCAGTTCCTCGGTGTCCGCGACGTGGGCGGTACCGCCCACCACCTCGCACGCCGTGTACGACATCAGACGGTCCGACACCGGATGGGCCCGCCCGCCGAGCGACTTCACGGCGGCCACGTCCAGGCCGGTCTCCTCCCGGGTCTCCCGCACGGCGGTGTCCTCGGGGGTCTCGCCGGGCCCGACCTCACCGGCCGGGAACTGCCATGAGAGCCGCCCCTCGCCGACCCGGCGGCACACCATGAGCACGCGCCCCTCCCGGACGACGACGGCCACGGCGATGCCTGACTGCTGCTCTGCGTTCTGTGGGGTCACGTCTACGCCTCCTGGACTGCCAGGACCGGTGGGGAGGACGTCTCGACGGCAGGGAGCGAAGTGCCGGATTTCAGGCTACTCGGGCTTCATGGGGCCTGCTTCCCGTACGGGGGAGGGCGGATATTCGGGCTGCGAGGAGCGGGTTCATGCGGTGGGTGCGGTCCGGGAGCCGACCGATGCGTGCGCGCTCGGTGAACTCGGTCGTCGGAGTGGCACTCGGGCCCGGGGCGCACTCAGCCCCGGGCGGAACGGAAGCGCCTGACCACCGAGGCCGCGCCGGAGGCGAGGACGACGAGTGCGACGGCGTCGTAGAACGCGTTCGGAGTCGTCCAGTCCTTGTTGAAGTCGGTCAGGAAGTCCTGGTTGAAGAACGCCTGGTGGTGGAGCAGCGAGGCGAGGGGCAGCGTGACAGCGGCCTGGGCTGCGGTGTACCAGCCGGCCGTCCGGATTGTCCAGCCGCGTGTGGCGATCCGGACCAGCTCGACGGTCACGAGCCCGACGAGTCCAGCCAGGACCGGCCAGATCCAGCCGGACCACAGACCGGGGTCGAGGATCTGCAGGTGCTCGGCCTCCCGGCCGGTGCCGCTCGCCCGGTACGGCTCGGCGACGTGCTGCCAGACGATCGTCCCGGCCAGCAGGGCGTGCCAGACCACCGAGGCGCAGGCCGCCGCCGTGCCGGTGGTGTCCCGCTGCCGGGGTTCGGGCAGGTCGTCGGGGGTCCACGGCCTGGCCTTCGCCGCAGCCCGTCCGTCCTTGCTCCGGCCCCGTTCGACCAGGGCGAACACCAGGGTCGGCCAGGCGATCATCTGGCCGCCGACCGCGAACACCGTGCCGATGCCGGTGCCGATCGCCGAGCCGAGGCCGTTGTCGTCGAGGATGTCGAGCGCCACGGTGATGCCGGTGACCGCGGGCAGCACGGTCGTCAGCAGAAGCGTCACCAGCCGTACGTACGCCGGGTAGAACTCCGGCCCGATCAGTGCCATCGGCCGGCCCGCGTACCGGGCGGCCTGGCGGATCGGGTCGCCCATCTCCGTCAGCACCTCGCGCTCCGCGGCTGCGGCATCGGTGGCGTCCCGTGCTTCGACGGTGTCGGCGATCGTGGTGCGTAATTCCTCGGCCATGTCGTCACGTTGGCCGGCCGGAATGCGCCGGACGACCTCCTGCACATAGCGCTCGGTCAGCGAGGTCGTACTCATCCGTTCTCCTTGGTGAGTCGTGCGATCGAGGCGACGAGGTCCTGCCACTCGCGGACGAGCCCGGTCTGCACCCGGGCGCCTTCGGGGCTCACCCGGTAGAACTTCCGGGGCCGCGACTCATCGGTGTTCCATTCGCTGGTGAGCAGGCCCTGCTTCTCTAGCCGGCGCAGCAGCGGATAGAGCGTGTTGCCGTCGACGGTGACCCCGGCGTCGTTCAACGTCACCAGGAGCGCGTAGCCGTACTGCGGTGTCCGGAGCAGTGTCAGACAGGCCAGCACGACCGTGCCGCGGCGCAGTTCCTGGGCCTGGCTCAGGGGTGGTTCCTCGGTGGGCACGCACCGCACAATACTGTGCGCCGCACACCAATGTCACGAGCGTGGAGCACACCGGCGTGGAGTACACCGGCGTGGAGCACCCGGGCACGGGTGCAGGTGCGGGGCGGTCAGGGCCAGAGGGCGCGGGCGAGGGCCGCGCCGGTGAACGCGGCCCCGAGCCCGGCCGCCACGCTCGCCACGACATTGGCCACCGCGTAGAAGCGCGCCCCGTCCTCGGCGAGGCGCAGCGTCTCGTAGGAGAAGGTCGAGTACGTCGTCAGGGCGCCGCACAGGCCGGTGCCGAGCAGGAGCTGTACGTGGGCGGAGGCCGCCCCGGCCGCGGCGGCTCCGGTGACCAGTCCGAGGATCAGGGAGCCCGCGACGTTGATGGTGAAGGTGCCCCACGGGAAGAGGCTGTCGTGGCGGGACTGGACGGTGCGGTCGGTGAGGTAGCGCAGCGGGGCGCCGACCATGGCCCCCGCGATCACGAGCAGCCAGTTCACTGTTCCCCCTTGTCGCGGCCGGTGTAGCGGATGACCTCGCAGGCGTCGAGGATGACCAGGCCCTGCGCGACGAGTTCGTCGAGTTGCGGGAGGAAGGCCCGGACGCGTTCCTCGGTGTCCACGATCACGACGGCGACCGGCAGGTCCTCGCTCAGGGACAGCAGCCGGACCGTGTGGATGAGGGAGGACGCCCCGAACCCCTCGATGCCGCGGAAGACGGAGGCGCCGGCCAGGCCGGCGCGGCGGGCACGGTGGACGATCTCGGTGTAGACGGGCTTGTGGTGCCACATGTCCGTCTCGCCGACGAAGACGGTCACACGCAGTGCAGAGCCGGTGAGTCTCACGGCTGCCTCCAGGTGAGGACGCGGCGCGTCGCGGCGACCGCGAGCCAGACGGCGGCCAGGGCGGCGAACACGGTGAGGGCCAGGTAGGCCAGGCCGGTACCGGCTTCCCGTCCGTCCACCAGGCGCTGGACGTCGACGGCGTAGGTGGAGAAGGTGGTGAATCCGCCGAGGACGCCGGTGCCGAAGAAGGGGCGCACCAGCCGGTGCGCCGCCCGGACGTCGGTGATCACCACCATGAAGACGCCGATGACCGCGCAGCCGACGATGTTGACGATCAGGGTCGTCCAGGGGAAGGCGTCGGGCGCCGTGGGCCACAGCAGCGATGCCCCGTAGCGCGCGGACGCCCCGATCGCGCCGCCGAGCGAGACGACGGCGATCACGGGTCCCTGGCGGGGTTGCGTCGGCCCGCGCCGGTCGGGGGCCCGGACACCGGCGTCGGGGGCCGGGTCGGGAGCCGTGGGGTTCGCGGGGTCTGCGGGATCCGCGCGATCTGAGGGGTCCGCGGGGTCGGCGGGGTCGTTCAGCATCGGGGTCCGGGGCTCTTCCACGGGGGTCTCCTACTCGCCGGGCACGGGACCGTACGGGAACACGTACGGTGCGCTTCGCAAGTAGGGACCGTTGGCGGCGCCGTCGCCGCGGTTCGGGTACGGCGGGCCCCACCGCCGTGCGACGGCCGCGAGGCCACCGCTGCGACCAGGCTACCGGGTGCCGCAACCGGTAACGACCGGGGAAGCAAGACGGCGCCAGCTCCCTCTTGCTCCTCGGGCCGTAACCTCCCGGGCCGTACGGCGGAGTCACGGCGAGGCGGCGGCGGGGTTCAGGGCCGGGGTGCGGCCGGTCCGGTTCCCGCGGCGTGCGCTTCCCGGGCGCGGACGCGCGACGCCTCGATCTCCGCGTAGGCGGAGTCCCGTCCCTCCCAATGGGATCCCTCGACGGACTTGCCGGGTTCGAGGTCCTTGTAGACGTCGAAGAAGTGGGTGATCTCCAGCTTGTCGAACGTCGGGATGTCGTCGATGTCCCGCACGGCGGCGTGGCGCGGATCGTGGGCGGGGACGCAGAGGACCTTCTCGTCGGGGCCCTTCTCGTCCCGCATGAGGTACATGCCGACGGCCCGGCACTCGATGACGCAGCCGGGGAACGTCGGTTCGCCGACCAGCACGAGGGCGTCGAGCGGATCGCCGTCGCGGCCCAGCGTTCCCTCGATGTAGCCGTAGTCCGCGGGGTACTTGGTGGAGGTGAACAGCATCCGGTCCAGTCGGATGCGGTGCAGCGTGTGGTCCATCTCGTACTTGTTGCGGGATCCCCGGGGGATCTCCACCATCACGTCGAACTCCATGACCGCCTCCTGGGCCGTGCCGGCCGTGATCGTGCGGGGTGCGCCGGACGCGCGCGGCGGTTGTCACGCGGGCGGCGTGACGGCCGGGGCCGACGGGACCTGTGGTCCGGGACGCTGCCGGGCGAGCGCCGTCGCCGGCCCGCGAGGCGCACGTCTCCCTGCGCGCCTCCCGTACATCGTCGGTCTCCTCCCCGGCTCCCGGCAGCACGGCAGGGGCTCGGTACGCCCGATCGGGGCATATGTAGGGGAATGTAGGGAAAAGCGGGGAAACGCGGATGAATTCGTGAGGGCGAAGGGATGCGGCGGCTCCGGGGGCGAGGGTCGCCGCCCGGCCCGGTGGCGTCACGACAGGTCGGCGCGTCCCAGCCAGGCCGGTCGTACGGGCACTCCGTCCGCGTCCCGTTCCACATGCTGCTCGGCCGGGGGCTCGGCCGCCCGTCCGGCGCTCCGTCGGGCGGATCTCGCCGGTGAGGGGGTGGGTGTCGTCGCGTCGGCGAAATAGGTTCGAGGTTCCGGTTCCGGTTCCGGCTCGGGCTCCGGTTCGGGTTCCGGTTCGGGCGCGTCGCTGTCCTCCAGGAGCTCCGCCACGGTGAACCGGGTGCTGAACGAACGCCAGGCGCCGTCGAGCACCAGGAGGAAGCCGTCGTTCTCCCGGAAGAGCCGACGCCGCTTCGGGCTCCAGGGGTGATCCGGCGTATGGCTCCGGGCGCGTCGCTCCAGCTCCAGCAGGGCCTCCTCGCGCGTTCCGTCCACGTGCGCGAGCACGCACGCCTCGGTGTGCTTGCGCTCGGCGGAGCCCACGGTCGTCTCCATGACCAGTCCCCAGGTCGTCATGCGCCCCCCACTCTCTTCTCTGCTTTCTTCCTTCGGCGGTTGGGCGACCCAGTCTCCCGGGTGCCGGAACCGCCGTGCACTTTTATGTCGTCCTTACGCGCGCGGGTCGCCGCGCGAGGCCGTACCGAGCGCCACGCGGGCCCTGTCGCATCCCGGATCCAAGGAGCAGCATGAGAGTCCATGGCAGCACGCACCCCCTGAGCGCCGGCCCGGAAGGCGATGTCTCCGCGCGGCGACGCGGCCCTCGCCGGACTCTCCGGGAGTGCTCGAAGGCGGCGTTGCTCGTCGCACTCGTCCTCGGGGCCGCCACGGCCTGCAACGGGACCGACTCCTCGGCGTCCGCCGACCACAAGCCCAAGGACTGGAAGGTCGGCGACTGTGCCGGGCCCGACGAGAAGGAGTCGAAGGACGCCTACCAGGCGCTCGACTGCGACGACTCCAAGGCCACGATCAAGGCCCTGGAGATCAAGGACGGGGCCATCTTCGCCGATTCGATCCAGTGTCCGGCCGGCACGGACGTGATCATCTCGGTGAAGGTCTCCTTCGGTTCCAGCGCGAGCGCCGGTATACCCAGCAAGACCGTCTGCGGCCGGAACCTGACCGGCGCCCACCCCGGTGATGCCGGGGCGGGTGGTGGCCAGCTGGTGAAGGGCGACTGCGTGAACGACCAGGCGAAGGAAGTGCCCTGCGGCAGCGGGAAGAGCGGCGTGTTCAAGGTGCTCGCCCTGACGAAGAAGCCCGAGGAGTGCCCCTCGGGCACCGACAACCCGATCGAGCTGTTCCCGAGCCCCGGTCGGCCGTACAACGCGATCTGCACCACCAAGGCCTGATTCGCGCGCCGGCCGATGAACGCCGGACGGGGGCCGGAGGGGGCCGGAGGGGGGCGTGGTGAGGAGTATGACGGCGCGTCAGGAGGAGGGGCGTCGATCCGGCGGGCGGAGGTCGTCCCCCGGGTCGGCGGTGGTGTCGACGGCCAACTGCCGGGCGTAAAAGTCGAGTTATCCGCGTGATCGCCCTGTTGGTGCGGGCCGTCATTCGGATGCGTACGCCGGACGTAGGGCGGTGGCCGGACACGGGACGTGTCATGTCCGGTCGCCGCGATGCGTCCCTGTCTTTCCCGGCATGAGACCGAGACATTTCCGTGCCCCGGGCAGAGGCAGAAGCCGTGGGCCCAGCAGACTGAGTCGGTTGACGGCGGGCGGGATCGGCGTCCTCGCCATGGTGGCCGCCGGGCTGGGGCTGCCGGGGCAGACGGCGGCCGCTCAGCCCGCGGGCGTGCCACTGGTGGACGAGACGTTCACCGGGGCCGAGGCGGACGCGGAATTCGAGGCATTCGGCCCCGCCTGCCTGACGGGTGCGCCCCAGGCCCCCGCTCCCGGCCCCGGCACGCATCCGCTCACCGGCTGCCCGGCCGGCGCCACCGGTCCGGTCCCGCCGGACAACGCCGCGCCGCACGGCTACCTGCGGCTGACCGACGCGTCCAACGACCAGTCGGCGGCGGTGCTGTACAACCACGCGGTCCCCGCCAACCAGGGGCTGGTCACCACCTTCGACCAGTGGCAGTACGGCGGTACGACCAATCCGCCGGCCGACGGCATCTCGTTCTTCCTCATCGACGGCGCCGCGTCGCTGACCGCGCCCGGCGCCTTCGGCGGCAGTCTCGGCTACGCGCAGAAGCTTCCCGACGACGACCCGAACGCCACCCTCCTGCCGGGCGTCGACCACGGCTACCTGGGTGTCGGCCTGGACGTGCTCGGCAACTACTTCGGCGACTGGGAACACCGCGGCAACGGCTGCGCCACCCGTTCCCCGGCCGGTACGTCCTTCCACGTCCCGGCGCCCGGACCGAACATGGTGACCCTTCGGGGCCCGGGCAACGGCACCGAGGGCTACTGCTTCCTCACCGCGACGACCAGCAACTTCTCGACGACGGGACCCTGGCCCTCCACACTGCCGGGGCAGTTGCAGGGACCCACGACGTCCCTGCCGCCCGGGTCCACCCCCGAGGAGGCCGAGGCGCTGCTGGAGCCGTCGCGCCGCACGGTGACCGTCGAGGTGTCCCCGTCGCCCGACCCGGTGGTCACGGTCTCGATCGACTTCCACGACGGTCGCGGCGTCCAGCAGGTCCTGTCGACCCCGGCGCCCCAACCAGTGCCCTCCAGCTACAAGTTCGGCTTCGCCGCGTCGACCGGCCTGTTCACCGACGTCCACCTCATCCGGAACGTCAGCGTCCATCCGGCGGCCCCGCTGCCCCAGCTCAACCTGGTCAAGCAGGTCGCGGCGGAACCGCCGCTGCCGACCCCGCTGACGCCGGGCACGGAGGTGCCCTACCAGTACGTGGTGACCAACAGCGGCAGCGTTCCGCTGACGAACGTGCGGGTCACCGACGACCGGGTCACCGGCATCACCTGCCCACGGACCACGCTCGGCGTCGGCGAGACGGTGTACCTGCACCGGCAGGTGCACCGTCACCGAGGCCGACGCACAACGGGGCTCGGTCACGAACACCGCCGTCGCGCACGGGCAGGCCGGTGAGACACCGGTCGAATCGCCCCCGGACGACGTCACCCTTCCCGTGCAGTCCGGCCCCGGGCTCCGCCTGGAGAAGTCGGCCGACGACAGCCGCGTGTACGTGCCCGGCGACGAGGTGACGTACACGTACACCGTCACCAACACCGGCCCCCAGGAACTGACTGCGCTAGCCATCAACGACGACCACGTGACGGGGGTGACCTGCGAGGCGACCACCCTCGCGCCGGCCGGGCAGCCCGGTGACAGCACCACCTGCACCGGTACCTACACCGTCACCCGCGCCGACGCGGAACGCGGCAGGGTGACCAACACCGCGGTGGCCACGGCCGAGGGCGGCACCGTCCGGTCTCCCCAGGACCAGGCCCGCATCGACGTCCAGAAGAAGAAGCCGTGCCATGGCAAGCACTGCTCCGAGCCGAAGCCCAAGCCCGAGTCCTGCCACGGGAAGAGCGCCTGCAGCGTGCAGTGACGCGGTTCCCGCCCCGTTGACCCACCCGGTCCTCCGCCACCCCTCCGGTGGCGGAGGACCGTTCGTCCGTCGGGGGCCGTGGGGCTCCGTCGGGTCCGTGCGTCTCTGCCGGGGCCGTGGGTTTCTGCCGGGGCTCGTGGCGCGGGGTTCAGTGCCGTCCGGCCAGCCGGTCCGCCGCCTTCGCGACCGGGTCGGTGCCGGGGCGGGGCGAGCTGAGTTCCCTGCGGTCGGCGGCCCGGTAGGCGGCGTACATGCCGTGCACGCCGAGCCAGCGGAAGGGTTCGGGTTCCCATTTGCGGACCTTGTGGCCGACCCAGGGCAGCGTGGTCAGTTCGGTGGGGCCGGACTGACCGGAGTCCTGCTGGATCAGGTCGCGCAGGGTACGGGCGGCGAGGTTGGTGGTGGCGACGCCGGAGCCGACGTAGCCGCCGGCCCAGCCGAGGCCGGTGGAGCGGTCGAGGGCCACCGTGGCGCACCAGTCGCGGGGGACGCCGAGGACCCCCGACCACGCGTGGTCGATGCGGACACCCGCGGTGACGGGGAAGAGGCGGACGAGGATGTCGCGCAGCGCCTCGATGGTCGCGCGCTGGGTGCGGCCGTCGTTGTCGGTGGCCGAGCCGAAGTGGTACGGGACGCCGCGTCCGCCGAGCGCGATGCGGTCGTCGGCGGTGCGCTGGGCGTACATGTAGGCATGGGCCATGTCACCGAGGGTCTCGCGGCCCTCCCAGCCGATGGCGTCCCAGAGGGTCGGGGGAAGCGGCTCGGTGGCGATCATCGAGGAGTTCATGGGGAGCCAGGTGCGTCTCTGGCCCTTGAGGTTCGCGGTGAAGCCCTCGGTGCACCGCAGGACGTACGGGGCGCGGACGGTGCCGTACGGGGTGCGGGCGTGCTTGGGCTCGATGGCGGTGACGGGCGTCGACTCGTGGATGGTGACGCCGAGCGCCTCGACCGTCGAGGCCAGGCCCTTGACGAGTTTGACCGGGTGCAGCCGCGCACCGTGCGGGGTCCAGGTGGAGCCGACGGCACCGGTGACGTTGACGCGCGCGCAGGTCTCGCGAGCGCCGTGCAGTACGCGGTCCGTCTCGCCGAAGGCGACCTCGACTGAGTGGAAGTCCTTGAGCCGGGCCAACTGTGCCGGTGTGTAAGCGACTTCGAGTACCCCGCCCTGGTGGACATCGGCGTCGATGTCCTCCTCGGCGGCGATGCGCACAACCTCGTCGACGGTGTCGTTCATCGCCTGCTGGAGCCGGACGGCGGCCTCGTGGCCGTGCAGCTTCGCGTAGCGGTCGCGCCCGGCGATGCCGTTGTAGAGCCAGCCGCCGTTGCGCCCGGAGGCACCGTAGCCGCAGAACTTGGCTTCGAGGACGGTGATGTTGAGGAAGGGGACGGCCTTCTTGAGGTAGTACGCCGTCCACAGCCCGGTATAGCCGCCGCCCACGATGCAGACATCGGCGCTGCTGTCGCCGGGCAGGGGCTCCCGGGCGGGCGGCGTGCCCTGGTCCGCGTACCAGAAGGATATGCCGCCGTTGACGGTGCTGACGGTGCTCATGCTGCCCCTGCTTCGTCCGGTGTGAAGACCTGCGATGGTGTGTGCGGATGCGTGCTGACGTGCGTGCCGCCGGTTCCTCCGGTTCCCCCGGTGTTCCGGAGTTCTCCGGCTTGTTCCGATCTTCCCCGGCTTCCCGACCTCCCCAGCTTTCTCCGGAGCGGGAGGTTACTGCGCCGGAGGGGTTTTCGTCCCGTGTCGGCTCCGGTGCACGGGCCGCGACCGGACGGCTGCGGGCCGGTTCCGGGGTCGGGCCTGTTGCGGGTCAGGGGGTAGCAGGCGAGGCCGATGAGCACGGCGATGAAGTGCCCGAGGTCGGTGAAGGAGCGGCCGGCGATGAGCGGGACGCCGTAGAAGACGAGGACGGCGAAGAGGTACACGTGCCGCCAGGGCGCCGGCACCCGGTAGGTGAGGACGGCGACGACTCCCGCGAGCGCGTAGCTGATGCCGATGTCGAGCGTGTTGGCCGCGGACTGCGGTACGTGTCCGTGCCGGATCGCCCAGGCCAGGGCGCCCTCGCTGAAGAGGGAGGCGAGGACGTGCGCGGAGAGGGCCACGGCGAGCCAGCGCAAGGTGCCGAGCCAGTGTTCGGCGCGGGCGTGGAAGACGGTGTAGAGCACGGCGGAGGGGAGCCACCGGCCGCCGTCGATCCAGAAGGCGCTGGCGATCAGAACGCGCACCGGGTCCTGGGAGAGCTCGTGGATGTTGGTGGACCGCTGCCGCAGGAACTCCTCCTCGAAGTCCGGCGACATCTGGTGGACGATCACGGTGGTGACGAAGAGCGCGGCCAGCCAGAGGTACGTGCCGGGCGCGCGGCGGATCCATGAGCCGATGCCGCGGAGCCGCGAGCCGATGCTGTCGGCCGACCGGGCGGGCGGGGCGGGGCTGCTGGGGGGCATATCCGATTGACGCACGGTTCTGGGATCGTCCGCGTGATCGACATTCCGGACGAACTGATCGCCACCCAGTCCAAGTACAACGGGGCGGCCGGGCGGGCGTTTCTCGCGGCGTTGCCGGGGCGGGCGGCCGAGTTCCTGGAACGGTGGGGGCTCCGGCGCGACGGCGCGGCGTTCCACGGGGTGTGCGCGCTGGTGCTTCCGGTGGTGCGGGTGGCGGACGGCCGCCGGGCGGCTCTGAAGCTCCAGCCGGTGGACGAGGAGACGGCGGGGGAGCCGGTCGCGCTGCGGGTGTGGGGCGAGGCGGGCGCGGGGGCCGTGGCCCTGCTCGACCACGACGCGGCGACGGGGACGCTGTTGCTGGAGCGGCTGGACGGGCGGCGATCGCTGGCGGAGGTGGCGGACGGGCGGGAGGCGGTGCGGGTTCTGGCCGGGGTGCTCGCCGGGCTGTCGTCCGTACCGGCTCCGGCAGGATGCGGGCTGCGGCGGCTCGGGGACGTCGCGGTGCGGATGGTGGCCCGGACGCCGCAGGCGGTGTCCGCGCTGGCGGACGCGGAGGAGCGGCGGCTGCTGGCGGACTGCGCGGCGGCGGTGCGGGAGGTCGCGGCGGAGCCGGGGGACCGGCTGCTGCACTGGGACCTGCACTACGGGAACGTGCTGGCCGGCGAGGAGGAAGGGGAGAGGGGCGGGGCGGGCCGGGGCCGGTGGGTGGCCATCGATCCGAAGCCGCTGGTGGGCGATCCGGCGTTCGAACTGCTTCCGGCGCTGGTCAATCGGTTCGACGTGGTGGCGGTGCGGTGGCGGTTCGACCTGATGACCGACGTGCTGGGCCTGGACCGGGAGCGGGCGCGGGCCTGGACGCTGGGCCGACTGCTGCAGAACGGGCTGTGGGCGGTTGAGGACGGGGATCGGCAGCTGGCACCGGAACAGGCGGAGATCGCGCGGCAGTTGCTGGGGCGGGGACGAGGGCGGGGACGGGGTCGGTGAGGGGCGCGCCTACGACCCGGGGAGCAGGAGGGAGCCCGATCCCCGTTGCTCCCCAGGTCGTTACGCTGCCCTCATGATTCGTACCGCCACACCGGCCGACGTTCCTGCCATCCACGCGATGATCCGTGAGCTGGCCGACTACGAGAAGGCCCTGCACGAGGCGAACGCCACCGAGGAGCAGCTGCGCGAGGCGTTGTTCGGCGACCGGCCCGCCGCGTACGCGCACATCGCCGAGTCGGACGACGACGGCGAGGTGATCGGCTTCGCACTGTGGTTCCTGAACTTCTCCACCTGGCGCGGGGTGCACGGAATCTATCTGGAAGACCTGTACGTACGGCCGGAGCGGCGGGGCGGCGGGCACGGAAAGGCGCTTCTGACGGAGCTGGCGCGGATCTGCGCGGAGCGCGGCTACCAGCGCCTGGAGTGGTCGGTGCTGAACTGGAACGCCCCCTCCATCGCGTTCTACGAGTCCCTGGGCGCGCGCCCGCAGGACGGGTGGACGGTGTACCGGTTGACGGACAAGGCGTTGGCGGAACTCGGCGCGCGGTAGGTCGCGGACCGGCGCACGGTGGGCCGCGGACCGGCTCGGCCTGCGGAGCCGTGTGTCGGTGCCGCCGTTCGTTGTCGGTGCCGTGGGCCACGATGGACCCCATGGCGCAGAACAGCAGGAAGAAGCAGGACACCGTGGCGGCGGCCCGGCGGCCCGAGGTGCGGCTGCCCCCGCTGGTGCCGTACGGCGGTGAGGGCCTGGCGCCGGACGGGGACTACGACGGCCTGCGCTTCGGCGGGACGGACCTCGCGGACGAGTCGGGCCCGGGGGCCCGGTTCATGGACTGCGCGCTGGACGGCTGTGCCCTGGACCGAGCGGATCTGGGCAACGCCCGCTTCATCGACTCGGTGCTGACCGGTGTGCGGGGAGTGGGTACGGACCTCGCGGGCGCGTCGCTGCGCGACGTGGAGGTGGTGGACGCGCGGTTGGGCGGGGTGCAGTTGCACGGCGCGGTGCTGGAGCGGGTGTTGGTGCGCGGCGGGAAGATCGATTATCTGAACCTGCGGAAGGCACGGCTCAAGGACGTGGTGTTCGAGGGCTGCGTGCTGTCCGAGCCGGATTTCGCGGGGGCGCAGCTCGTGCGGGTGGAGTTCCGTGACTGCGTGCTGAGACGGGCCGACTTCAGCTCCGCCCGGATGGAGTCGGTGGACCTGCGGGCGGTTGCCGAGCTGGACATCGCCCGGGGCGTGGAGCGGCTGTCGGGGGCGGTGATCAGTCCGTCCCAGCTGATGGAGCTGGCGCCGGCGTTCGCCGCGCAGATCGGGGTGCGGGTGGAGGCGTAACCGAGGGAGCGGGGCGGGGCGTGGGGTGCACGCGCAGGTGCGGGCACGGGCGATTCGCCCCGTGCCCGGGGTGGGTACGGGGCGCGCCCGGGGTGGGTACGGCTCGGGTACGGGGTGGGTACGGCTCGGGCACGGAAGCAGGTCAGATGCGGGGGAAACGAGCCTGGAGGTCCCAGATCGCGGGGTTGTCGGCGAGGCCGTCGTGCAGGTCGGCCAGGTCCGCGATCAGGTCGTGCAGGAAATCGCGGGCCTCGCGGCGCAGCAGCGAGTGGCTGAAGGTGAGCGGGGGCTCGTCGCCCGGCATCCAGTCGGCCTCGATGTCCACCCAGCCGAAGCGGCGCTCGAAGTACATCACGTCGGACGACTCGGTGAAGTCCAGCTCGGCGTACTGCCGCCGGTGCGAGCGGCTGCCGCGCGGATCCTGGTCGATCCGCTCGACGATGTCGCACAGCGCCCACGCGAAGTCGAGCACCGGCACCCATCCCCAGGCTGTGGACAGTTCGCGGTCCGCCTTGGTGTCCGCGAGGTAGACGTCCCCGGAGAACAGGTCGTGCCGCAGGGCGTGGACGTCCGCGCGGCGGTAGTCGGTCTGCGGCGGATCGGGGAAGCGCCTGGAGAGGGAGTAGCCGATGTCGAGCACGGTTCGATGGTCCCACGCCCACGGGGCCGTCAACGACGGGGCGGCCGGTGATCTCGATCGGGTGGTAGGCAGGCGAAAAAGCGGCTTTGGCATATGCCGAGTGCATAGTTTTTTGTCCATGGTCAGTTCACCTCATGAAGCGCAGCATCGGATTTTCCAGGAGAATCCGACGCTGTTCACCAGTGCTTTCCGGGCGCTGGGCGTTCCCTTCCCGGAACCGGTCGCTGTCTCTCTCATGGACACGGACCTGACCGAGATGCGTCCGATCGAACGGCATGTGGACACGCTGCTGCGGATCGACGTCGTGGGCGGCAGTTGCTACTTACTGGCGATCGAAGCACAGGGCAGGAAGGACCCGGAGAAGCGGAGCAGCTGGGCGTATTACCTGGCTCACCTGTACGCGAAGTTCCGGTATCCGCCGGTGCTGCTGGTCGTCTGCCGGGACAAGTCGACCGCCGAATGGGCGGCCGAACCGATTCGTATCGGGCTGGAGAAGCACCCGAGCCTCGCTGTCTTCCCGCTGGTCCTGGGGCCGCACAACGTACCTTTCGTGACGGATGCCGTGCAGGCCGCCGAGGACATCCCGATGGCCGTGTTCTCGGCGATCACACATGGTAATGATCGGGACATCGCTGCCATACTGAAAGCCCTGGCCGTGGCGCTTGAGACCACGGACGCCGATGCTGCGGCGGTCTTCGCCGAATTCACCGAGGCTGGTCTGGGTGACACTCCGGCCCGCGAGATCTGGAGGAATTTGATGAGCACGAGCCTCAGCCACTTCCGCGGCATCGTCGCCGAGAGCTTCCGCAACGAGGGGCGTGAAGAAGGACGCGAAGAAGGGCGTGAAGAGGGGCGTGAAGAGGGGCGTGAGGAGGGGCGCGAAGAAGGACGTCAAGTGGGGCGTGAGGAGGGACGTGAGGAAGGACGTGAGGAAGGCGTCGCGAAGGAGCGTGCCCAGAGTGTGCTGCGACTGCTGGACCACCGGGGTGTGGACGTGAGCGACGCCGTCCGGGAGCGGATCGGTTCGTGCCGTGACCTGCGGACGCTCGACCTCTGGGTCGACCGGGCGTTCACGGCGAAGACGACCGATGAACTCCTGGGCCGTGACTGACCTGCCGCTGGTCCCGCCGGTCCCGTCGGGGCCGGCGCCCCTGCCCTCTCAGCCGGTGGCGCCCCCGGAGGGCTCGGTCTGCAGGTGTCTCAGCCACTTCCGCGGCTACGTCGCCGAGAGCTTCCGCGAGGAAGGACGGCGGGAGGGGCGGGCGGAGGTCATGGCGGAGGTCATGGCGGAGGCTCAGGTGGCCGAGCGGGCGCGGCTCGTGTCGTACATCCTGGCGTGGCGTGGCGTGGCCGTTACGGAAGAGGCCCGGGAACGGATCGATGCGTGCCGGGACCTGGAGGTGCTGGGCACATGGTTCGACCGTGCGATCACCGCGTCGGCCGTCGATGAACTCTTCGAGCACCGCGACTGAGCCGCCGGGAGACCGGTCACGGCAACAGCCGCTGTTCCTTCGCCACGGCGACGGCGCCCGCGCGGGTATCGATGCCGAGTTTGTCGTAGATGCGGCCCAGGTGGGTCTTGACCGTGGCCTCGCTGATGAACAGGGCGCGGGCGATGTCCCGGTTGCCCAGGCCCTGGGAGAGCTGGGCCAGGATGTCGAGTTCGCGCTCGGTGAGAGTGGGCCGGGGGCTGCGCATCCGGGCCATGACGCGACTGGCCACGGGCGGGGAGAGGGTGGTGCGGCCCTGGGCGGCCGAGCGGATGGCGGCGAAGAGTTCCTCCGGCCGTTCGGCCTTCAGCAGGTAGCCGGTGGCGCCCGCCTCGATGGCACGGGTGATGTCGGCATCCGTGTCGTACGTGGTGAGGACCAGCACGTGGACGCCGGTGGCGGAGATCCGGCGGGTGGCTTCGACACCGTCGATGCCCTCGCCGAGCTGGAGATCCATCAGAACGACGTCGGGGCCGAGCCTGGCGGCAAGGGCGACGGCCTCCTACCCGCTGCCCGCCTCCCCGACGACCTCGATGTCCGGTTCGCTGCCGAGGAGGGCGAGCAGTTCGGCACGTACCACCGCGTGGTCGTCGCAGAGCAGGATGCGGACGGGCGGCGGCGCGTTCATGCGAGGTCCTCCGGGGCCGGAGCGGGAGTGGGTGCGGGGGCAGGGGCGGGTGCCGGGGTGAGCGGGACGGCGGCGGACAGCACCGTACCCTCGCCCGGGGCCGACTCGATCGTCAGCGTGCCGCCGAGCTGCCGCAGCCTGGCCCGCATCGCGGGCAGTCCGTGGCCGCGTACGCCCGCGGTGCGTTCGGTGCTGCCGGCCGGCACGAAGCCCTGGCCGTCGTCGGCGACGTCCAGGACGATTTGGTCGTCGAGATGGGTCAGCGTCAGGGCAGCCTCCGTCGCGTGTGCGTGCTCCTTGACGTTGGCAAGCGCCCCTTGGGCGATGCGCAACAGGGCGGACTGCACGCGGTCGGGCAGCACGGCGTGCTGTTCCCCCTCCACCTGTTCCCCCTCCACATGGCAGCGGACGCTGAGCCGCCCCTGCGCCTGTGCCGTCTCACGGGCGGCCAGCGTGCGCAGGGCCGCCTCCAGCCCGCCGCCCTCAGCCAGGTCGGCCGGTGCCAGGTCGTGGACGAAGCGGCGGGCCTCGGCGAGATTGCACTCCGCGATGCCCGTCGCCGTACGGATGTGGCGACGGGCGGTGGCCGGATCGGCGTCCCAGGTCCGGTCGGCGGCCTGGAGCAGCATCTGCTGACTGGACAGGCCCTGGGCGAGGGTGTCGTGGATCTCCATCGAGAGCCGCTGACGTTCGGCGAGGGTGCCTTCGCGACGTTCGGTGGCGGCGAGTTCGCGGCGGGTGCGCAGCAGGTCGTCGATCAGTTCGCGCTGCCGCTCGGACAGTTCGCGCTGCCGCTCGGACAGTTCGCGCTGGCGCACGGCCTGGCGCTGCATATGGACAAAGACCGCCGTTGCGACGGCTGCCACGGCGGGCGGGGCGAGCACCAGGTTCGGGTCGAAGCCGCCGGCCAGGCGCAGTTGTGCGGCGACGACGAGGAGCGTGAGCAGGGCGACGAGTGCGAGCGCGGCCCGTGGCGGGAGAATCCGCAGCCCGGTGTAGAAGAGCGGGACCGCACACCAGGCGAAGCTCGGCGCGAGGACGACCACCACCATCCACACGGCGACCAGCACCCCCAGCCACACCAGGCTGCGCGGTGTCGGACGCGATCCGAGCACCGGCCCGAGCACGTAGAGCACGGCCAGGGCGACCGACAGCGCGATGATCCACGGGGTACGTGCCTCGCCCGGGTGCCGCAGCAGGAAGCGGGCCAGCGAGGCGCCGAGGAGCATGAAGAACGCGGCGTGCATCAGGAACATGAGCCGTCGGGCATCCGGGTCGTCGGAGTCGTCCGTCCCGTGCGTATCGGCGAAGGCATCCGCCCCGTGCATGCCGCTGAAGCCGTCCGTCCCGTGCGTAGCGGTGATCGTGTCCGCCCTGTGCGTATCGGCATCTGCGGCACACCTGTCGGCCGCGACGCCGGAATGGCGGTCGGACACGGTGTCGGGCCTTCCCGCGGCACCGTGGTCCGGCCACCCCGCGGTTCCGTCGCCCGTCCGCCCCTCATCGGGGCCGGGTGCCGACCGGGTTTGGTGCTCCTTCACCTCGCGCCCCTCGCTGCTCACTTTCATGTCGATGCTGTTGACCTGCACAGACACACCCATGGTCACCCGGGACGGCCACACCCGCATCAACCGATCGGCCGATGGCGCCGTCGGCCGATCCGCGCGTCGGATCGAGCCGGTTCGTCGACCGCGCAGGGGCGGAACCGGCCGGAGGATCGATGGCAGAGCGCAAGGAGCTCGTCCACTGCCGTCGAATTCGCCGAAACCCGGCTTTCCGCCGAAACCCGGCTCTCCGCCGAGTCTCGATTCCTCGTCGAGTCCGGATTCTTCGTCGAATCCCGAATGCGTCGAAATCCGAGTTCACCGAATCACGAATTCGTAGAAGGAGTCCACCATGAAGAAGCTGTCGCTGCGTGCTCGTGTCCTGACCGGTGCCGTCGCCGTGGCCGCCGTCGGCGCCGGAACCTTCGGTGCGATGTCCGCCAGTGCCTCCAGCCCGGCCGCCGCGCCCGCGGCCGCCGTCAAGGCCGACACCTCGAACCGCAACCTCCAGCAGACCACCCACCTGACGGTGGCCGCCGCCACCAGGGCCGCGCAGGCAACCCTCGACGCCGCGAAGAAGGAGAACCAGCGGGTCTCCGTCGCCGTCGTCGACCGCAACGGCAACACCATCGTCACGCTGCGCGGCGACGGCGCGGGCCCGCAGTCCTACGAGGCCGCGGCGAAGAAGGCGTTCACGGCGGTCTCCTGAAACGCTCCCACCTCCGAACTGGCCGAGCGGCTGGAGCAGGCCCCGACGCTCAAGGACATCCCCGGCACCCTGTTCCTCGCGGGCGGCGCCCCGGTCCAGGTCAAGGGCGCCCCGGTGGCGGCCATCGGCGTTGCGGCCCTGTTCTCCCGAAGCTTCCGCGAAGTGACAAGTAACTCAGCGTGTCGTTAGGGCCTTGGCTTCTGTGTGAGGTTCAGGAACCTCGCTGCCGGTGAGGGCGGCGAAGTCGTCGTGCGCCTGGGCGACGGCTTCGGGGTACGCCGCCCGTTTCTCGTGCTCGGCGAGTGCCCGGTAGATGCTGGCGACGGAGGGGTTCTGACCCTTGCGCTTGCCGGTGGGGATGATCAGATCGGGCTGGATCTGCTCGACGGACTCGCCGCCCGCGCGGCGCCGCAGCACGGTATGCAGCATGTCCTCGGTGATGACCGGCGGCCGGCCGCCGTGCTTGCCCTTGCGGGCCGCGGTGTCGAGCCCCTCCAGCGTCGACTCCCGAATGTTCTCCCTCTCGGTCTCCGCCATCGCGGCGAAGAACGCGAACAGTAGCTTGCCAGGCCCGGTGGGGTCGTAGATGCCGGGCAGGGGCCCGGCCAGCATCTCCAGCACCAGGCCATGCGCGGTGAGGTGGTCGGCGAGCGCGGTGAGCTCGGCGGCGTCACGTCCGAGCCGCTTCATCTCGTACACGGTGAAGATGACCCGGCAGTGCGGGGCGTGCGCCTTGACCTCCCGCACCATCCTCAGCGCCTCCTCGAACCGGGGGCGGACGCGGACGCGGGTGCTGATCTTCTCGCTGAAGATCTTGTCCCTCGGGATGCCGTGCTTGCTAAGCGCGTCGAGCTGGGAGTCGAGTTCCTGCCCGAGGGGCGAGCACCGCGCGTATCCGATGCGGATGTCCGCGCTCGGTAGGTCCGGGTCGGCCGGCGCCGACGGCGGGGTGCCCGGCCGCCACGGCCGCCCCGGACCGCGGTCCGCCGGGGTCGGCACCCGCAGCGCCTTCTTCAGCCGGGGCACCATGGTGAAGCGGCGGGTGTGGTAGGCGGAGGCGACCGCGCCGCCGCGCGAGCGGCAGGGCGAGCCGGGCTGGGCGTCACACTTCGGGCAGGTGTGCTGTTCGACGTCGTCGGCGTCCGACCGGTCGGTCGGGGAAGGCCGCTGAGGGTCCGTCATGGGCCCGGATTTTCGCACAATGCAAGTCTCAGAAGGGAGTCTGTCCCACTTTTAAGTGAGAACGGGTTCTGCGAACGAATCCGGGTGCGATGAGGGTTCGGCGCCCCGTGATTGATCTTGCTCGCGCAAAGGACCGTTTATGAGAATCACGGTCCGTGCCGGTCGCCACGCACAGTTACACGTCGGGCGAGGGGCAGTGAGCGATCTTCCCTGGGCTCGCGCATCAGTGCGCCCGGCTCGTCCGGGGGCGACGGAGCGGCCGACGGGCCGGGATGGTGACCAGCAAAGGCGGAAGTCCCCCGATCGCGCGGATCGGGGGACTTCACCAAGCGCCGGCCCGGAGCGGCTCATGTTGCGGCTCCGGGTGCCGGGTGCCCGTTTTTACGCGGCCGGGTTGAGTTCGGCTTGGCCGAACAGCAGGGCCCAGCCGGTGGGGAGCTGGTGGAGGATGCGGGTGATGAGGTCGGGGCCAGCGTGGGCGGTGACAGCGGCGAAGACGGAGCCGGTGTCCCAGCGGGTGGTGGCCAGGGAGGCGCCGGAGCGGGCGGCGAGGTCCTTGACGAAGGCCCAGCCGGTCAGCGGCTGGGTGTCGGGAATCTGTGCGGTCAGGACGCGTGCGGCCTCCAGGGGCAGGCAGGCGGCCAGGTCGACGCGTTCGTCGCCGGTCAGCTGGCGTCCCAGCCCCGAAAGGACCAGGCGGACGGCTTCCTCAGCTCGCTCGCGGGTGGGGTAGGCGCCTTCGTAGCGGACCTTCTCCAGCATCTGCTCATACGCCGTCGAGTACGGCTGCTGGTGCTCAAGCGGTACGCGCACGTCGGTGATCACTGCGGTGCATGCCTTTCGTCAAGCCGGGGTCGGGGGGGTGCCGGTGTACGGCACCGGTGGTCAGGTGGGCTGGGGGCGGCCGAAGAGGAGGTCGTAGCCGACCGGGAGCTGGAGCAGGATCTGCCCCAGCAGGTCGTCGCCCGCGGTGTCGGCGACCGTGGACAGCACGGCGCTGACGTCCCAGGTCGCGGTCTGCTCGGTGGCGCCCTCGATCCAGGCCGCAGTCGCCCGCACGAACCGCTCCGGCGGCAGCGGCTCGGCACTCTGGAGCGGGTTGAGCAGGATGAGAGCGAATTCCTCCGGCAGGCGTGCCGCGAGCTGGGCGCGGACCTCGCCGACCAGGTGTGCGCCGAGCAGGGCGAGCACTACGCGGGCCGCGCGCTCGGCTTCCTCTACAGTGCCGTACTCGCCGCGTTCCTTGACGTGGTCGAGGAACGCTTCGTGTCGCAGAGTCATCCCGGCCGCCACCCCTTCTGGTTCGGATGCCCGTAGGGGTGCGGAGGGCGGGTGAGGGGGAGATCAGGTGCCCGTCCTCCGCACCTGTCCGGCCGGTGTCAGCCGGAGATCTCCTTGTGGCCGGTCCCGACGCCGATGGAGATCTTGCGGGGCTTGGCGCGCTCGGCGATCGGGATGCGCAGGGTGAGCACGCCCGCGTCGTAGTCGGCCTTGATGTGCTCGGTGTCGAGGGTGTCGGCGAGCACGATCTGGCGGGAGAAGACGCCCAGCGGCCGCTCGGACAGTTCCATCTGCACGTCGTCGGCCTTCGCCACCGGCCGACGCTCGGCCTTGACGGTGAGCATGTTCCGTTCGACGTCGATGTCGATCGCGTCGGCGCTGACGCCGGGAAGGTCGAAGGCCACCACGTACTCGTCGCCCTCGCGGTAGGCGTCCATCGGCATCGCCGACGGCCTCGACCAGGTCCCCGGGCCCAGCAGCTGCTGCGTCAGCCGGTCCAGCTCACGGAAGGGGTCAGTGCGCATCAACATCGGGAAAACACCTCCAGCAGGTTCAGGCAGTTACTGCCAATGCGCCTCACTGACACCGTTGTAACATGTCATCCAATGGATGACAAACACGATGTCGTCAGCTCGATGACAAACCCAGGGAGGTGTCCGTGACCCCGGCCGAGCAGCCGTCCACGACCGGCACCGACGCCCACAGCCCGGCGTCGTTCCTCGCCGCCGCGGCGGCCCTCAACGCCATAGACGACGCCTTGCGCGAAGCCCAGCAGGAGGCTCCGAACACTTCCGATGCCGGGCCGGGCCCGGAGCAGGCCCTGGCCTCGCTGATGCTGCTGCGGCAGGTCCGCGAGCAGCTCGCCGGATGGGAAACCGGCCTGATCGAAACCGCCCGCGACGCGGGCGCCAGCTGGGCCGACCTCGCCCCGCCCCTCGGCGTCGCCAGCCGCCAGGCCGCCGAGCGCCGCTACCTGCGCGGCCGCCCCGGCCCGGTGGGGAGCACCGGTGAACAGCGCGTGACGGCCACCCGCCAGGCCCGGGCCGCCGACCGCACCACCGCCGCCTGGGCCCGCCGCAACGCGGCCGACCTGCGCCGTATCGCCGGCCAGATCACCGCACTCACCGACCTGCCCGCCGCCGCCCGCCGCTCGTTCAGCGAGCTTCACGCGGCCCTCGCCCACGACGATCCTGCCGACCTCATCGCCCCCCTGGCCGCCGCCCGCCCCCACCTGGCCGCCGCCCACCCCGATCTCGCCGCCCGGCTCGACACGCTCACAGCCCCGTAGTACGGGTCAACGGTCCAGCCGCCCGCCGACAGCGCCGGGCCTGTGGGTCTTCAGGATGCCGACCCGGCCGCACCGGCCGCCGCCGACCGTGCGGTTTCCGCCTCGGGCGGGGTGCGGGGGCCCGGCAGCGTGGCCACCGCGGCGGCAAGGTCGAGGTGGGAGTTCATGTCCAGCTCGAACCGGCCGTAGGGGTTCACGTGCGTCCAGAACAGCGGGGACAGGGCCCGCCGGTCGGCGTCGGTGAGCCGCTTCTGCCACTTCTCCTCGCTCAGGATGTCCTGGAGGAGCAGGGTGTTGACGTGCACCAGCGCGGACTGGAGCAGGTGCAGGGCGAGCATGGAGACCTCCTGCGACTCCTTGTCGGAGCCGGTCAGGTCGCCGTCCTTGCCGTAGAACAGGTCGTGGTTGGCGCTGTTCCAGTTCTCCACGACCTGGAGCCCGTCGTTGATCTCGCGGCGCAGGTCAGCGTCCGCGAGGTAGTCGCAGATGAACGCCGTACGTGCCGCCCGCCCGAGTTCCTCGATCGCCCGGTAGGTGGGGTGCTTGGGTCCGCCGCGGGTGAAGCGTCGCAGGACCTGCTCGGCCTCAGCGGTGCCCAGGCGCAGGGCGGTGGTGTACTTCACGATCTGGTCGTACTGCTGGCGGATCAGGTCCCAGTCGATCGTCTTGGCCGACAGCACCGGCGCCAGGTTCGACCAGGTGTCGTCCTCCCCGGCCGCCGGCCGGTACAGCCGCGCCGATCCGACGTTCTTCAGCCTGGGCAGCAGGTTGAAGCCGAGCATGTGGGCGAGGTAAACCCGACGATGGAGGCGCCGTGCGTGTCGGTGTACTGCCGGTCGATCTCCACGTCCGTGCAGTGCCGCAGCACGCCCTCGATCATCGCGGCGACCTCGGAGGCCGAGCAGGATTTGAGCTGGCTGTAGACGCACAGCGACTTCTTCTCGACGTGCCAGTAGATCATCACCCCGGGGCCGCGGTAGCGCTGGTGCCACTCGGTCATGAAGTTCGAGGACCAGGAGCCGAACTTCTTGGAGTCGCTCGCGCAGGCGGTGCCCTCGCCCCACCACGCCGCATCGCGGGCGGCGAAGGTGGAGTTGACGAGCCGCACCAGCGCGGAGCGCAGGTTGGCCCGGTTGACGAACAGGTGCCGACCCGCCGCAGTACGGCCTCGCTCTCGCCGTGCTTGCCGGTGACCGCGACCCGCTTGATGCCCATGTTCGTACCCAGGGCGAACAGCACCAGCAGCAGCCGGCGCCGCAGCACCGCCTTCGGTACCGCCTCGCGTGTGGCAACCGAGGTGAATTCGCCGGTGAAGCCGGTGGCGAACTCGGCCTCATTAAGGATGTCGATCAGGTCGATGGTGCCCCAGCGGCGTTCGATCTCCGCCTTCAGCGCAACCAGGTTCTCCGGCTCCTCCTGCTTGCCCAGAGGCGAGACCTTGATCCACGGCTCGCCGTTCCGGCGGACGATGTCCACCCCGCCCGTAGTGCCCAGTTCCGGCGCCGTGTCGAAGCGAGTCAGGGCCTCGCGCAGCCGCTTCTGAAGGGCCCCGATGAACTTCTCCGGGTCCTGCGGCTGGCGGATCGCGTCGTAGTGGACATCGCGGTTGTCCTCGAAGTCCGGTGGCAGATCGTCCTCCGGGTTCTGCCACCGGTTCGCGCCCGGCACCCAGATCTCCCGCCGCCGCAGCGCGTCCCGCAGCGAGACGAGCACGCACAGCTCGTACGGGATGCGCTCGACCCGTCCGCGCTCATCCACCACCGCCTTGCGCCACGCATCGCGCACCACCCCCGCCAGCGGGATCTTCTCCGCCTCGTCGAAGAACGCGCCCTCCTTGGCGATGGGTTGGTCCAGGTACCGCTTGAGCAGGTCGATCGCGTCCATCACCGGCCGGTAGGCGGTGTTGTTGCACTTCAGCTCCAACGCGTTCAGCAGCGGCGAGAGCATCCGCCGCCAGTGGTTGGAATACGACGAGCGCAGCACCGTCCGCACCCGGGCCCGGTAACGGGCCTCGTTCGCCGCGGCCTCCGCCGCCAAGGCCTTCAGCATGGACTCCCCGGCCACCGGATAGATCACCTTGCGGACCGTGCCGCCCGGCTCGGCGACCGCCGCCTCCGCCAGCCGCAGCAAGATGCCCTCCTTGCCGCGGACCCGCTTCATCTCCTTGTTGAACTCGCCCTCGACCTTCTTCTCCGCCCGTGTGTTGATCTTCTGCACGAGCTGGATGAACAGCTCCACCAGCGAGTCGGTGATCTCCGTCTCCCGCACGTGGCACAGCGTGGACAGCAGCGTGTAGCGCACCGGGCCGGCAGCCGCGCGCAGGTCCGAGGGGTACTCCTTCGACGCCCGTGCCCGCCAGGCGGCCACCAGCTTCTCCGACACGTCCCCGAACAGCTCCGGCGGCAGCTCCAGCGCGCGCACCCGCTGGAGCTTGTTCACCTCCGTCAGGAGGCTGTCCAGTCCCAGCGCGCCCGGGTCGGCCTTCAGCTCGGTGAAGAACGTGCCCCCGCCGCCCGTGCTGTCCTCGCTCGCGTCGGCGTCCTCGGCGATAAGGTCATCCAGCTGGGACCGGGTCGCCGCCGACAGCCGGCCCACCGTGTTCGCGCAGAACCGTTCCTCGAAGGTGTTGACCGCCGACCCCACCAGGCGGGTGATACGCCCCGGCGTGGGCGGCTCCAGCCTGTCCTTGCGGCAGCGGGCCACCACGGCCCCCGCCAGCCGGTCCCTCGACAGCTCCACCCCGCACAGCTCCACCGCCAGCCACTCGGCAAGTTGGGCCTGGTCCTCCTCCGTGCACTCGCGGAAGCCAAATGCGCCCCGGATCTCCACCCGGTGCCGCTTGATCGCCCGCCCCGCCCAGTCGTACGCGGCCCACTCCTCGGCGGGCACCTTCACCTGCTGGGCGACGTACGCCACCGCCGGCGCCGGGATCTCCTCGGCGGTCGTCATGACCGGACCAACGTCGCTGAGCACGGCCCCCGATGAACCCAGAAGATCGAAAACGCGGACAAGCACACGCCAGATCCGCTACAGAGAGCTACTTGTCACTTCGCGGCAGCTTCGGGAGAACAGGGCCGTTGCCGATGCCCCCAGTGGTGACCTCGACGAGAAGTTCGCCCAGGTCGGCGTCGCCGCCCTGGCCCGGTAGGCGCAACACCCCCGCACACCGGAACACCCTCGGGGGTCTGTCCGGCCCACGACCGCGACAGGATCCACCGGACAGCCGGACAGCCGGACAGCCGGACAGCCGGACAGACCCCAGCACGCCAGGAGTGGACGGGAACGCCCTCCGACCCGTAGCCGTCCTCCGACCAGATGTCCGCGCCGCCCGGGGGCCGGACCGGCTCGTCCGCGAAAGGGCGGGGCCACGCGGCAGCCCCTACGATCGCGGGTGTGGATCAGCGAACACGCGTACGTCGCAATGTGTGCTCCGCCGCCCTCGCCCTGCTGGTTCTTGCGGTCTCCACGGGGTGCTCGGGCGGGGTCCGGGGCACCCCAGGCGCGTCCGGCCTGCGCGATCCGTACTTTCCGAAGCTCGGCAACGGCGGCTACGACGTCACGCACTACGACCTCGTGCTCGACATCGACCCGCATGCGCACCGGCTGCGCGGCACCGCCACGATCACTGCACGCGCCACCCAGGATCTGAGCGCCTTCAACCTGGACCTGTCCGGGCTCACCGTGCAGAGCGCGACCGTCGACGGCCGACGGGCCGCCGTCAACCGGGCCGGTGACGAGCTGACGCTGCGACCCGCGACCGAGGACGGCGAACCGCTCCGCAAGGGCGACACGTTCCGTACGGTGGTCCGCTACTCCGGTTCGCCCAGGACCCTCACCGACCCCGACTCCTCGGAGGAGGGCTGGCTCCGGACGGAGGACGGGGGCGTCGGGCTCGGCGAGCCGGCCGGTTCCATGGCCTGGTTCCCCGGCAACAACCACCCGAGCGACAAGGCGACGTACGACATCACCGTCACCGTCCCCCGCGGCCTCACGGCTGTCTCCAACGGAGTGCTGGCCTCCCGCACCACCGGCGCGGGAGGCTCCGGCACGTACCACTGGCACGTCGCCGAACCGATGGCGAGCTATCTCGCCACGGTGGCCGTCGGCCGCTTCGACACGAAGACGTCGACCACCCCGGACGGCATCGAGGTGTTCACCGCCGCCGACACGACGGTGGCGGCGCAGAGCGCGCCGGTCCTGGCCCGGGTGCCCGAGATCGTGAAGTGGGAGGCGGACCGCTTCGGCCCGTACCCGTTCTCCGCCACCGGTGCGATCGTCGGGCGGGACGGGGACGCCGGATACGCGCTGGAGACCCAGAACCGCCCGTTCTTCCCCGGTCCGCCGGATGCCGGGCTGCTGGTCCACGAGATGGCGCACCAGTGGTTCGGGAACTCCGTCACGCCGAAGAGTTGGCGGGACATGTGGCTCAACGAGGGATTCGCGACCTACGCGGAGTGGCTGTGGGAGGAGGACGAGAGGGACCGCCCGGTCGGGGAACGGTTCGACGAGGCATTCGACGAGGACGCCAACTGGGCCTTCCCGCCCTCAGATCCGCCCACCGCCGCGGACATCTCGCGGGCACCGGTGTACGGGCGCGGTGCGATGGTCGTCCACAAGATCCGGCAGGCCGTCGGGGACGACCGGCGCTTCTTCGCGCTCGTCCAGGGGTGGACGAAGGCCCACCGGCACGGCAACGCCTCGACCGCCGACTTCACCGCCTACGTGGAGCGGACGACCGGCAAGGACCTGACCGGGCTGTGGGACACCTGGCTGTACGGGAGGAGCCGGCCCGCCTCGAAGGGCTGACCGGCTCCCGTGGTGTTCCGCACTGCGTTTCCCTGCTGCGTTCCTCGCTGCGTTCTGCGCTGCGTGTCCCGCTCGCTCCGGGGGTGTTACTTCACGTTGACACCGTCCCAGGCGGCGCCGACGGCCTTGAGCTCGGCGCTGTCGGCACCGTACAGGTCGGTCGCCGCCTTCTCGGTCGCCGAGCGGGCGTCCGCGTAGTCGGTGCTCGACGTCATGTACTCGGAGAGCGCCTTGTACCAGATCTGGACGGCCTTGTCCCGGCCTATGCCGGTGACGGTGGAGCCGTCGGCGGTCGGGGAGTCGTAGTCGACGCCGTTGATCGTCTTCGCGCCGCTGCCCTCGGACAGCAGGTAGAAGAAGTGGTTGGCGACACCGGAGGAGTAGTGCACGTCGAGGTCGCCGACGCTGCTGTCCCAGGAGTCCGCGGAGGCGCCGTCCTTGCTGGGCTTGTCCATGTAGCGCAGCGGCGTGCCGTCGCCGTTGATGTCGATCTCCTCGCCGATGAGGTAGTCGCCGACGTCGGTGCTGTTGTCGGCGGCGAACTCGACGGCGGTGCCGATGATGTCGCTGGTCGCCTCGTTCAGACCGCCGGACTCGCCGTAGTAGTTGAGGTTGGCGGTGGACGCGGTCAGGCCGTGGCTCATCTCGTGCCCGGCGACGTCGAGTGCGGTGAGGGCGCTCTTGTTGTCGGCGCCGTCGCCGTACGTCATGCAGAAGCAGCTGTCGTCCCAGAACGCGTTGACGTAGGCGTTGCCGTAGTGCACCCGCGAGTACGCGGCCTTGCCGTCACCGGCGATGCCGTCGCGGCCGAACGCCGACTTGTAGAAGTCCCAGGTCTGCGCGGCACCGTAGGCGGCGTCGACGGCCGCGGTCTGGCGGTCGTTGCCGGTGCCGTCGCCCCAGGTGTCGTCGTCGTCCGTGACCAGCGAACCGGTGCCGCTCTGGCCCTGGTTGAGGTCGTACGTCTTGTGGCCGCCGCGGTCGCCGTCGGTCAGCTCGTAGCCGGAACCGGACTTGGTGGTGGTCAGGTCGACCTTGCCGCTGTACTGGCTGTTGCCGACACCCGTCTCGATGGACTCGAAGCGGCGGAGCTCCTTGCCGGTGGTGGCGTCGGTGATGATGTGCATCCGGCTCGGCGTGCCGTCCTTCTGCACGCCCTTGCGCACCGACTCGAAGGCGAGGACGGGCTTGCCGTCGCTCGCCCAGATCACCTTGCGGGCGCTCGCCGCGGTCTTGATCTTCGCCGTGGTGGACGGGACGGAGATCTTGGCCTTGGTCGCCTTGGTGACGCCCTTGAGCTTCCCGTTGCCGGCGGTGTGCGTGACGAGGTCGCCGCCGAGGACCGGGAGGCCCGCGTAGGTGCGCTCGTAGCGGGTGTGGACGGTGCCGTTCGCGTCCTTGATCACGTCACGGACGATCAGCTTCTCCTGTCCGCCGAGGCCGAGCGACGCGGCGGCCGAAGCGGTGTCGGCCTGGGCCGACTTGATGGCGGCGGTGCGCAGTGAGGCAGTGTTCGCGCCGAGGTCGACGGCGCTGCGAGTGGCGGAGGTGGCGTCACGTCCCTGGTCGGGGGCGGCACTTGCGGAGCCGGTCTGGACGCCTATGACGACCATCGCGGCCGCGGCGGCCAGGGCAGCGGCGCGACGGGTGTTCATGTGGGGGGTCATGTGTTCTCCGTTGCTCGTTCCGTGGGGGGTTACGAGCGGAGAGCGTGCCATTGAATGACCAAGATTGACGGTGTGCTAACAAATGCCTCACATTTATTTGACTACTTCTTGTCCGACTGGGGTTCGTTTGTGTTCGCTATTCGGCGAAGCGTGCAAGATGCGTAGAGCGTGTGTGCATTCCGCCCGCCGGGAACGGGGGGCGTCGGGAACGCGCCCGCCGGGAGCGGGGACTTCGGGAACAGGGACGCCGGGAACGGGGGCGTCAGGAACAGGGACGTCAGGAACGGGGGCGTGGGGCGGGGTACGGGCCGCAGGCGTCCGGCGGTGGACGTACGGGAGCCCCCGGCCGCAGGACGTACGGCCGGGGGCTCCCGGATGGACGCGGGCCCGCCGGGCCCGGAGGCGTCAGATGTTGACGCCGAAGTCCTGGGCGATACCGGCAAGGCCCGAGGCGTAACCCTGGCCGACCGCGCGGAACTTCCACTCCGCGCCGTTGCGGTAGAGCTCGCCGAAGACCATGGCGGTCTCGGTGGCGGCGTCCTCGCTCAGGTCGTAACGGGCGATCTCCGTGCCGCCGGCCTGGTTGATGATGCGGATGAACGCGTTGCGCACCTGGCCGAAGTTCTGGCTGCGGCTCTCGGCGTCGTAGATCGAGACCGGGAAGACGATCTTGTCGACCTCGGCGGGCAGGCCCGCCAGGTTGACGTTGATCTGCTCGTCGTCGCCCTCGCCCTGGCCCGTGACGTTGTCACCGGTGTGGACGATGGTCTGGTCCGGCGTCGACTTGTTGTTGAAGAAGACGAAGTGGCCGTCGGAGACGACCTTGCCGGCCGCGTCGACCGCGATCGCCGAGGCGTCGAGGTCGAAGTCGGTGCCGGTGGTGGTACGGACGTCCCAGCCGAGGCCGACCGTGACGGCGGTCAGGCCCGGGGCCTCCTTGGTGAGCGAGACGTTGCCGCCCTTGGACAGGCTTACAGCCATGGGAAGTCCCTTTCATCGTCGAGTGCGGGCTTCATGTCATCACGAAGCTACCGTCACTCGTCATAACGCGAGCAGGGGACCGGGAGGTTCCTGCTCCCTTTACTTTCTTTACCGAGTTCGGGCGGCAGCCCCGGGACGGCGCCCGGGGCGGACCCGTGCGGCAAAAGAAGGTGACGAACACCGGGTGGGCCGGGGAACATGGGTGCCATGTCCGGGCCCTATGTCATCCGCGGTTCGGTCTCCCTGCCGGAGGCCGAGCTCATGTGGCGTTTCTCGCGCTCCTCCGGGCCCGGCGGACAGCACGTCAACACCAGCGACTCCCAGGTGGAGCTCCGCTTCGACCTCGCGGCGACCGAGGCGCTCCCCGAGGTGTGGAAGGAGCGGGCGCTCCAGCGGCTGGAGAGCAGGCTCGTGGACGGTGTCGTCGCGGTACGGGCGTCCGAGCACCGTTCCCAGTGGCGCAACCGGGAGACGGCTCTCGTGCGGCTCGCCGCCCTGCTGGCCGAGGCCACCGCGCCGCCCCCCAAGCCGCGCCGCAGGACCAGGATCCCGCGCGGCATCAACGAGCGCCGACTGCGCGAGAAGAAGCAGCGCGGCGAGACGAAGCGCGGCCGCTCCGGCCGCGATTGGTGACCGTCCCCGTCCCTGCCCCCGCACACGTCGTACCCGTCCCCGTCCCCGCACACGTCCGGGCGACGGACCGCACCCCTCGCACACGTCCCCGTCCGGGCGACGGACCGCCCCCCGCACGCGACGGCTCCCGCCTGCGACGGGCCGCCTCCGCGCGAGTGCCGGACCGCACTCACACACACCGTCCCGCCCCCGCACCGTCCCCCGCCGTCTCACCCCAGCCGCCGGTACCGCCCCCGGAAGTACATCAGCGGCGCACCGTCCCCGCTGGGCAGGTCCGCGCTCAGCACCCGGCCGATCACCAGCATGTGATCGCCCGCCGGGACCCGCTGCTCGGTGCGGCACTCCAGTGTGGCCAACGCACCGCCGACCAGGGGTGCGCGGGTGAACTCGCCCCGCCGGTAGGGGATGTCCTCGAACAGCAGCCGGTCGCTGATCCGGCCCTTCATCGCGAACCGACCGGCGATGTGCCGCTGGCTCTCGGCGAGCACGGAGACGGCCCACAGCGGCTGTTCCGCCAGCAGGTCGTCCATCCGCGAGTCGTTGCGCAGGCTCACCATGACCAGCGGCGGATCCAACGACACCGACATGAAGGCGGTCGCCGTCATCCCGACGTCCTCGCCGAGTCCGTTCTCGTCCAGCGGCGGCTCCTCGGCCGTGACCAGCACGACTCCGGCGGCCAGCCGGGACAGCGCGGCTCGGAACTCATCGTTGCTCACCCCCTCAGCATGGGGGACGGGAACGGTACGCGGGGCGGGAGGCTTTGTCTGCAACACACAGGCACGCTAGTCGCGGCCGATGGGTACGGGCATCGGGCCAGGGGCCGAACCTGGTCCTAGGACCTCTGGCCGCGACGGGGTGCCGCGGTCACTCGGTGTGGCGGTCCGGGTGCGTGCCGCGGTGGCCGGAGGGTGGGTGGCGGACGGAGGCGGGGCGGCGCCGACGCGGCGGATTTGCGTTCAATAAAGAACGGGCCGCCCGGTATGTTGACTTCCCTCTCTTTACCATCTGTTGTGACTTGAGTCACAGAGAGCAATTATTGCTGACCCTGTGTACCGGCGGCACAGCTCACTGTGATTCAGTGGCCGTGACACTTCATTAAGTAAGTCATCTAAGCCGTCTAAGTCATCCAAGTGGGTCATCCACGTACGTCATCAAGTGTGCCGATTTGAACCTGGAGTGCTGTCGAGGTCTCGGGGAGTGCGAACAATGGAGGCCGAGTCGGAGCCGTACGTCCGTCTTGCGGCGCTGCGGCAACTGCACCAGGCCGTGGCCGACCTCAATACGGCACGGAGCCTGGCCGACACGCTGCAGACCGTGGCCGACGGAATCGTTTTCGGCCTCGGATACGGACTCGGCTGCGTGAACATGGTCCGTCAGGACGGGGACCTCGTCGTCGCCGCGTTCGCCGGCAACAGTGCCGCAGAAGCCTTGATCACCGGCCGCGTCGGCTCGCGCTCGTCCTGGGAGCGCAGGCTGTCCATGGGCGAGGAATGGGGCGAGCTCCGCTTCATCCCGCACACGGACGGCTGGGTCCTCCTCGGCGACGACGTGCCGCAGTGGCACACCGACGGGCCGGAGCCGCGCTTCGAGGACGAGTGGCACCCCGAGGACCGTCTCTACGCCCCGATGTATGCCCCGGGTGGCGGACGCGACCTGCTGGGCGTCATATCCGTCGACCGTCCGCGCAACGGGCGCCGTCCCGGCGCCTGGGGTCGGGAGGCGCTCCAGATGTACGCGTCGCAGGCGGCCATTGCGATAAGCAACGCCCGCCTCAGAGCAAACATGCAGCGCGCCCTGGTCCGTCTGGAGCGGGAGCAGCAGGCGCTGCGGGCCAGCGAGGAGTCCTTCCGCCAGGCCTTCGAGTACGCGCCCAGCGGCATGGCCATCGCCGAGATGGGCGGCGACCAGCACGGCAGGCTGCTGCGGACCAACGACGCCCTGTGCAGGCTGCTCGGGCGCCCCGCCTCCGTGCTCCGCCGCTACTCCTTCGCCGATCTCGTCCACCCCGAGGACATCGGCACCCTGCTGCGGACCTCGGCCGAGGGCGGCCGGGCCGAGCTGCGGCTGGGGCGGCGGGACGGCAGCTACCTGTGGGTGTCGCTGCGCAATTCCGTGGTCGCGGACACCCGGGACGGCCCGCGCTTCCTGCTCACCCACGTCGAGGACATAGAGGAGCGGAAGCGCCACGAGCTGAATCTCGCGCACCGTGCCTCGCACGACGCGCTCACCGGCCTGCCGAACAGCGCGGAGCTGCGGTCCCGGCTCAGCGCCCGGCTCTGCGAGCGTCCGCACGCGGTCGCCGCCACCGCCGTCGAGACGCTGGACGCGGCCTATGCGGAAACCGACGATCCGGATTCCCGGGCACACGGCTACGAGGTGGATCCCGCGGTGGGCGGTCCGTACGACCACCACGTGCACGCCGTCGCACCGGACACCGAGCAGGACGACGGGGCGAAGGGGCTCGCGGTCCTCTTCTGCGACCTCGACGGTTTCAAGTCCATCAACGACCGGTTCGGCCACCACACCGGCGATGCCGTGCTGATCGAAGTGGCCCGCCGCCTCAGCACCTGTGTCCGGGACGGCGACACCGTCGCACGGCTCGGCGGTGACGAGTTCGTCGTCCTCGCCGACGGGCTCGGCGCCGCGGACGCCGCCGATCTGGCGGTCCGGCTGCGCAACGCGATCATCCCGCCGATCCGGGTCGACGGCCGGGCGGTGCGCGTCGGGGCGAGCTTCGGTATCGGCTGGGCCTCCTGCGGCATGACCGTGGAGGAGGTGCTTGCCTCCGCCGACCAGCGGATGTACGTGGAGAAGCGGTCGCGGGCGAAGGTTCCCCGCCGGGCGGGCTGATGTTCACGGCGGTGGTGTACCTCTGAGTACCACTGCCGCGGACCGGGTTCCAGGACGTGCGACGGCAATTCTTGGTGTGGTCCGTTCGAGGTAGGCTCGGCCGGTCGGCCACGGCTGGCACTATTCGGCGACGGCTGGCGAGATGGTGAGGAGTGACCAGGGATGACGGCCGGGAACAGCGGCGCAAACAAGCCCGATGACGACGATCCGTTCGGCTACCTGTACGAGGACGGTCAGGCAGCCGGCGCCCAGTCGCCGCGGCAGGGTGGATACGGCTACCCCCCGGTGGCCCCGCAGCCAGGTGTGCCCCGGACCTCGTACAACCAGGTGCGGGCCGTCGGGGAGCGCCAGTACGGGCAGCAGGTGCCGCAGCAGCAGCCCTACGGCCGGCCGAATGCCCAGTACGCCGCCCCGGAGACGTACCCCGGCGGTGCTCCTCACGCACAGCCCCCGCAGCAGCCCGGCCGCGGTTCCGGCAAGGGCGGTCCGAACACCAAGGGCCTGCTGATCGGTGCGGTGGCCGTGGTGCTGGTGGTGTGCATCGGCATCGGTGCCGCGCTGCTCTCGGACAAGAACAAGAAGGGCGAGAAGAAGGACGAGGCGAGTTCGTCGCAGGGGCCTGCCGGACAGGTGGACGAGTCCCCGGAGCCCGAGCCGTCCTCCAGCTCCGAGGGCCCGGTCGAGCTGCCCAAGCAGGACGCGGCGACGCTGAAGCTCGGCGGCAGTGCCACCGTCGAGCAGGCCATCAAGGGCGCGCAGGGGCCCAACGGCTCGTACGTCACCGGCTTCAACGCGGTCGGAGCGTCCGTGACGTGGAAGGCGCAGATGCAGGACGGCGGCAAGTACCGCCTGACGGTGCGCTACGCGATTCCCGCGAAGGACGCCAACGCCACGCTGACGGTCAACGGCAAGCCGAACCCGCAGCCCATCGGGCTCAAGAACTTCATAAGCTCCTCGGACCCGAACTGGGAGAAGAACTGGCAGACCACCTGGGCGCCGGTCGACCTGAGCAAGGGCGAGAACGAGATCAGCATCTCGTGCCAGGACGGGAACCAGTGCGATGTGATCCTCGACTGGCTGGAGGTCACGCCCGACGACGGCTGAGCCCCGTACGGCGTCCCGGCAGGGACGCGCGGCGACCGCGGGAGAGGGGCCCGTTGCCGCACACCCTCGGGTGTGCGGCAACGGGCTCTTATAAACAAA